>CAYRSY010000019.1:0-9763 GCA_964427105.1 uncultured Dehalococcoidales bacterium | reverse complement strand
CAAGCATAATATTTACCTTTGCTGCAGGCGGTTCAGTATGAGATTGATGACAAGAGCAATTGCGAGCAGGATAATGCCAAGCGCCAGCGAAAACTCGATATTTCCCATATTGGTTTCCAGCGAAATAGCGGTGGTTAAAATGCGGGTATATCCACGGATATTGCCACCTATCATAAGCGCCAGTCCTACCTCGGAAATAGCTCGTCCGAAGCCCATGATCACCGCCGTCATTACTCCGTAGCGCGCTTCTTTAAGCATCAGCAGCCCCATCTGCGCGCGGCTGGCTCCAAGAGCTAAAGCGGTATCTTCCGCGTTCTTGTCGATTCCAGCCAGAGCGGATATGATTAGCCCTGTCATGACCGGAAATACCAGAATTGCCTGGCCTATGATCATCAAGGCAGGAGTGAACATGAGATTCAGCCCGCCCAGCATGCCGGCACGTGAGAAAAGAAGATAGACCAGAAGACCGACCAGCACTGTTGGCAGGCTGAAGAAAGTCTGTATAAGGCTTATCAGTGTCCTTTTTCCGTGGAAACTGCTGAAATGTATAAGGCTTCCAACCGGAAGCGCCAGAGCAGATGAAATCAAACAGGCGCTCACCGATATAACGAGTGACCGCACCGTTATCTCCATCACCTCGGGATCCAGAGTGACGATAAGCTCCAGCGCCTTCAACAGGCCGTTCCAGATCTCGCCCAAAATTTATTCCGCCTTGCTAGACTGACCTGGACTCATTGCGCTTTAATTGCCAGACCTTGTATGCGCCCCAGCCGAGGAGCCCTGCGCCTGCTCCGAACATAATATGCAATCCGGCTGATTTAAGTACGCCGACAATCAGGAAGTGGCGTGTAAGCGGGCTGGCAATAGCCGAAACCATAATGAATCCAAATTTCACCATGTGAGCCGCGGCACCGCAGAAAATGGCGCCAAAGGGATTGCGGATATTTACCTTGGGCAGTCTGGCTAAAAGGTCAAGAGCAAGCCCCGTGCCGCCGTAAAGCCCGATGTTATACAGGATACCATTCGATGCCAGACCATCCGGCAAATGCAAACCTGCCATAGGATAAACCCAAAGAGCAGCGCTGATCCCCATAAGTGTAGAAGCTCCATCCTTGCGCACAAAAGCCCGTCCTGCAACCAGCACCGCCACCCATAGCAAGCCGCTGTGCCCCGGTATTCCCAGCGGCAGTGAAATGCCTTTGGACAGAGTTGTAAGCGCCCCCATGCCCAGCAGGAATAATATCTGAAGCACAACTCTGGCCCGCTTGTTTTGCCATACAGCAGGCGCCCAGCCGAATATTCTATGTGCAGTCGTCTCTGCGGGATTGTTCATTTACCCCTCCTGTGTCTTTTTCTTGTCTTTGCGGTTTTCCACCGGCTCCCAGAGATGTTCATTTCCGGCAACCGGCTTTATGCGCAATACCGCCCGCCCGCCGACAAGCGAAGGACGGATCCAGTCATAACTTTCGATTCTTGTTCCGGCAGGAACTTCCCGTCCTTGTTCATCCTCTACCGTGCTTATATGCGTATGGGACAGTATGTCACACGCTGAGATTGTGCCGTAAATATCCCTTATGCCTGCCAGATCGACAAACCGCCCCTGATTGCCATCCGCGCGCAGAGATACCCCGGCCAAAGCCCCTATTATTCCGCCGCCTGTTCCGCCCAGTTCTTTAAGAACAATGCCTTTTTTCAAGGCCAGTTCCTGTGCCTGACTTTTATAGAGCACAACACGGGTGGCCTGCCAGCCGAATTCTGCCATTTCTTCATCGAATGAAAGAGCAGAACAGATGCAAAGTCCCGGATCAGCGCCCTGTTTGGAGTGCGTGATCAGGTAGTTTGCGCATGGTTCAACAAAATCCGAAACCTCACCTGTTCCATTCAATGCAATGCAAAGCGAACTGTTATGCGAAGTGTAGGGGATGCGCGGATCCACCAGAAGCTGATGACGGGTAACGCCAAGGGGCTCACCGAGCCCCCTGGCGGCCAACTCCTGTGCAAGCTCACGGGCTACCCTGCCCGTGCCGGGTTTCTCACCCAGCATATCTGTATCATCGATACCGATATAAACTATGCCGTTCATTCCACCTTAATCTCTGTAACATCGATTACCCAGCTGTTGGCATCGATATCCGGGCTGGCCATACTGAAAGTATTCTGATTGGTCTTGCGTAGTATAGTCTGTTCAGTAAGTTCTGCCTGTGTGAGCGCGAGTTCTGCCGTAGCCACACGCCCTTTGGAGTAACCTGCGATGGTTATCTTGCCGAAATTAGTGATTCCGGCCTGGTTCAATAATGAAATCAGGCTGGGGCCGCTATAGTCTTTGCCGTCAGCTGTTATGCTAACAGCAGGAAAGCCGTCGAGGTCGGCAACAGACAAATTAAGAAGCGTCTGGCTGCCCTGGGTTATTTTGATTGTATAGCCTGAGGAGACTTCAGCGGTAGATGTGCCGGTGCCTTCTCCGGAACCTGTTTTGGTAGCCGCGGGAGTGGCTCCGGGTTCATTCCCGGCGCAGGGCGTGAACAGAGCCTGCCCGTAATCTTTTACACCGTAATTGCCGATGAGTTCCTGGGTTTCCTCTGAGACAAGGAAGTCTATCAGTTGTTGCGCCAGTTCAGCTTTGGCAGTAGTTATCGTTTCGGGATTTACAGCTATAGCTGAATAGACATTGAGTAAAATACTCCCCTCGTCAACTACCGATACCAGTCCCGTTTCACCTTTGTACGCCAGGAAAGTGCCGATGTCCGCCAGCGTATAGGCATTTTTTTCTCCTGCCATTACCAGCGTGGGGCCCATTCCGCTTCCGGCCTCGACATACCATGAACCCGATGCCTGGATGTCTGCATAATCGTAACCGGCTGATTTCCAGATGGCCTTTTCCTTGCTGTGCGTGCCGGAACTATCGCCGCGGGAAATGAACTGGGAAGTTTTTGATTCTGCCAGTTTCCTGAAAGCCTCTTCGGGCGATAACCCCGTGATACCCGCTGGATCGTCAGCCGGGCCTACAATCACAAAATAGTTATAGGCAAAAGGAACGCGCTCTACACCATAACCGTCGTCAATAAACTTCAGCTCTCTGGTTTTATCATGCACTGCCAGCATATCGACATCGCCGTCCATTCCATACTGGAGAGCGATACCTGTGCCGGCGTACAGGATATCCAGCTGCACACCGTACTCTTCTTCGAATTTGGGCTCCAGCAGCGCCCACAAACCTGTATCATAAAGACTGGTGGTAGTAGCCACCCGCAGTCTCTCCTGCGGTTTCAGGACCCCTCCCCCTGATTCAGAACAGGCGACCGTGCCGGCTAATATAGCCAGGCAGGCGAAAACAGATGCCATAACCGTTAATATTCTTTTCATTTCAAACCTCACTTTTATTTTTAAAATGCTTCTTAAAAACAGAAAGCACCTCAAGGAGGTGCACGGCATAATAAATCAGCCATTTACCACTCTCCTTTTCAAAGCAGGAAGGCAAGGGCGTTTCCACCTTTACCATGGGGGCTCTCTGGCCCACCGGCTGCATGTTCATGGCATAAGCTTTAGAACAGGCAACTCGAAGAGTTATTCTATTGTTTTGTGATTATATGATTATTTTTTATATTTCATACATATTGCTGTTGAAGTAACGCTGTTTTTAACCGACGCTTATAACCGATATCAAGCCGACATATTCTTTTTCGGATGTTACAAAAAAGCATAAAGCTTTACACTAAAAAACGCAATACCGGCGGATTTCACGCGCCTCTGTGGTAGCCCTTTTCCTGAGCTTGAGCGTCCATAGCCACGGTTGTCAAGGATTCCAGCGCCATCACCACATCACGAGTGGTTTTTCTGAGGTCGATAGACTTGAGATAGCTCTTGCATTGTTCACAGAGATAAAGGCGATACAATCCGTCATCGCTGGTCAGAAAAGAGAGCGTCTTTCCATCAGTATTGTCGCAATAAGGGCATTGCATACGCTTGAAAAACCACTCCGTGGCGCAAGCGGAACACAGGCACCACCGGGCTCCTACCTCTTTTTCAAGATAAGCAAATTCAGGTTTGGCGCCACAGACCGGACACCTGCTTTGCCTCCACTTTTCCTGCCGGATGTTTTCTTTCAGCGCCTGCGCGTAACCTGTCAGGAAAGGGCGCAGGGTCAATTGCGTAAGGGCAGCCAGCAAGAGCGGAGGAGCATCGGCAATTTCCTTATCGGAAATATCCTCGTCTTTGAACCATGACTGAATCCATTCAGCTTTTAACGTAGAATCAGTCCCGGATAAAGATTCAGGCACAGGTCCGAGCATTTCAGGATAAGCTGCCAACAGTTTGGCAATCCGGCGGAATGTAGTGTTTGCCAGTTCCCGGTCAAACACGAAATCTTCATAACCGATGATGGAGCGGCCGCTCTCCAGCCTTCTGGTTATCTCATCCTTGTCGAGTTTAAGTTCAGGCAAAGCGGCTTTTTCCTCGGCTTCCGACTGGATTTCCAGAAGTTCGCGGTAAAAATCAAAAAACCTTGAAGAGTGGGCCGATTTGGCCCACTCTTCAATTCCACTTAGTATTTTCCTTGAAAGGTTATCTTTATTTATCAATAAACTCTCTCTTCTAGAGTTGTCCGCTGATCAGTATCACTGCGCGGAGAACAAGGCCGCCTGCAAATGCCATGAAAGCAGATGCGGTCACCAGCGCTTTGGCGCTGAAATTGTTCACGCCGCGTTTCCACGTCAACAGCAGCATGCCCAGAGGCAGCACCAGACCAAAGGCTACCATTCCGGCCCAGAAATATACAGCCATCTCGCCGCTAACCATTACAGCAACGGCATCGGGAGCTGTGCCATATAGCCAGAGCACCATCGCCAGCAGGATAACAATAGTTATAGCCAGCGTGACAACGAGCGCGCGGGCGAGCTTGTTGATGACTTCGCTTTCAATCTTCCAGTCGGCTGAACCAAAGAGGAGTTTCATAACCCCTCCCAGAGCGCGCACACCGGTAGCCCAATTAGCCACGTAGGAAATCATGATAAGCCAACCCAGGCCTGTGCACATTGCTGAACCGATGAAGAGCGAAGGAAGGAGCAAGGTGTTCGCCCAGAGATCCTGACTGGTGGTGGCGATAAGAACGCCGCCGTAGGTAACGAGCAGAATGGAGAAAACCATGCCGACCCACGCCAAGAGACCCGCCAGTTTGTCGCAGAGTTCAATAAGAACTGATTTATTACCTTCATCCTTCATCTTGACAATGAAAAACTTGGCTACCCACAGAACGGCCATGACACAGGCTACCATAAGCCACAGGGAAAGAATCCAGCCGCCCAGTGAAAGCACGGATTCCGGTCTTACTATGATGAACATGTGCCAGAACCACCACAGGTGTCCCAGATGAGAAAGCAGCAAAGCGACACCGGTAAGAGCAAAAACTATGCCGGTGAAAACAGCCAGACGGAACAGGTTGGGCTGTTTATTGCCGCCGAACTTGTTGAGAAAGAAAGCTGCCAGAAAAGAACAGCTGGCGATGCCTACACACCAGAGATCCAACCAGAGGGTTACCCCCCAGGCCATTTCAGAGAGGTTCATTTGGCGCCTCCTTCAGAATTGGTTTTTGCCATTTCTTCGCGCCGCCTGATCACCCACAGAAGCGGCAACGCGGCTACCGCGCCGGCAGTGGCAAGACCTGCGACCCATTTGCCAACCATATCGGCAGAGGCAGCGCGCGGATCTTCTGGCAGGCCGTAAACCGAAGGCTTGTCATCAAGCACATACATGACATGCAGTCCGTCAAGTTCGGTCTCGCCGTAAAGATAGGCATTTGCATGCCCCTTGGCTTTAAGCGCAGCCACCCGCTCCTTGCCTACAGCAATCAGTTCATCGCGGTCGCCGTAAACCAGGGCATCGGGAGGACAGGCCTTCACACAGGCAGGCTCGGCGCCCGCTGTAAGGCGGTTCAGGCCGACAGACGTGCATGCCTGGCATTTGGTGACCGTGCCTTCATGATGATCCAGGTGCGGAATATGGAAGGGGCAAGCCTCGGTACAAGTACCGCAGCCAATGCACCACTCCTGATCAATATGAACAAAACCCTCTTCGGTTTTCGTGATGGCTTTAACCGGACAAACCGTTGCGCAACTGGCATCATTGCAATGCATGCAGGAGTTACGCGTGAAAAGCCAGTTTAATTTGCCGTCTCGTTCTACTTCTGTAAAACGCATGCGTATCCAGGTTTTGCTCGAAAGCGTTTTCGGATTCTCGTAGCTGCCGGTGAAAACAGTCTCGGTAGCCTCGTGCTCATTCCATTCCTTGCAGGCTACCTGACAACCTCGGCAGGCGCTGCAACGGCTGGGATCGTACAATATCGCTTTATTTGACATTTCTTTCCCCTATGCCTTCTTCACGTCGACCAGGAAGGCTTTGTATTCAGGAATCTGGGTATTGGCATCCCCCGCGTACGGAGTAAGCACGTTGGCGCTGTCGCCCTTGGAATCGCTGGAGTAGCCCCAATGCCACAGTATACCAACTTCGTGCACCTGTTTGCCCGCTACGTTGAAGGGTTTGAAGCGTTTAGTGACCAGCGCTTTCATCTTAACTTCACCGCGGATGGATGATACAACGATCTTATCGCCGTTTTCAATTCCCTTCTCTGCGGCAAGTTCCTCGCTCATTTCAACAAAGGGTTCGGGCATAGCTTCCACGCACCAGGGCAGGTTGCGGGTCATAGGACCGCTTTGCCAGTGCTCGGTCACGCGGTAGGTGGTGCCGATAATGGGATATTTATCCGGCGTGCCTTTTTCGTCAGGCCGGAAAACATAGAAAGAAGGATTGCTCTGCTGCGTGTGCAGCTGGTTATCCACAGGACTTTCCCATGGTTCATAGTATTCGGGGAAAGGACCATCGGTCAGGCCAGGGCCAAACATGCTGGCTACTCCGTCAGCCTTCATGATGAAAGGCAGTTTGCCAGCGGGATCTCCCGGCGGGTTTCCGCCGCCGTCAACGACGTCGCCCACCCACTTGCCGTCCACCCAGGCCACCACCGGCTTCTGCGGGGCAAAAGGATTGCCGTCCAGGTCAACAGATGCGCGGTTATAGATGATGCGGCGGTTAACAGGCCACGACCACGACCACTTGGGGAAGAGTCCAATATTGTATTTGTCGGGGGTGGGGTCACGGCGGGCGGCCAGATTTCCGACAGCCGGATCTTCGTCAATGTAGCTGCCGCAATAAATCCAGTTGCCTGAAGAAGTGGAACCATCTGTCTTGAGATTGGCAAAACTGGTAAGCAGCTTGCCGGTGGTCAGATCATAACCATTGATTTCCTTGGCCACCTGATGCGGATTGGGCGTCTCGCCATAATTCCAGGCCATCCTGGTGATGGAATCTGCAGCAGGGCCGCCTTCTTCGGCATAGAGCTCGCGCAGCCTGTTCATTATGGCGTTGATCATCCACAGATCGTCTTCAGCATGTCCTGGACCATCAGCGGCCTTGTAGCGCCACTGCATCCAGCGTCCGCTGTTGCTGATACTGCCTTCCTTCTCAAAAGAAGACCTGGCAGGAAGTATGAAAACCTCGGTTTTGATATCGGATGGATTTACACCGGGTCGCTTCCAGAACTCGCCGGTTTCGGTCATCCATAATTCGGATAACATCATCCATTCCAGTTTTTCCATAGAACGCCGCTGGACTTCAACATTCGGGCCGCTGACGGCCGGATTCATACCCCAGGCCATCATGCCTTTTATTGTGCCGGCATTCATGGCCTCAAACAAAGGCATCCAGGAATAAATCTTGCCTTGCTGTATTTTGGGAAGATAATGGAATCCGAAATCATTCTCCGCGGTAGCGTTATCTCCATACCATGCTTTAAGCAGACTGGTAAGATACTTGGGGTAGTTAGACCACCAGTTAACGCTTTGCGGTTCATTGGTCTTGGGAATCAGCCTGTTAGCATAGGTTTCCCTGCTGGTATCAGCGCTGTTAATCATGCCAAGATAACCGGGAAGAATGTGGTACAGCAAGGCGTAGTCGGTGGAACCCTGCACGTTGGATTCACCGCGCATGGCAGCAATGCCGCCGCCAGCCACGCCCATATTGCCCAACAGCATCTGAAGAATGCCCTGGGCACGAATGTTCTGTGCGCCGTTGGTATGCTGGGTCGTGCCCATAGCATAAAGAATAATTCCAGACTTATCCGGCTTGCCCGAAGCCGCAAAAAGCTTGGTTATCTCAAGGAACAAGGCCTGAGACATACCGCATATAGACTCTACTTTTTCCGGAGTATAGCGGGCGAAATGCTTTTTCAAAAGCTGGAAGACACAGTTGGGATCTTTGAGTGTTTTATCCTTTTTGATTACGCCTGCGTCATCTTTCTGGAATGTCCAGGTAGCCTTGTTGTAAGAACGCTTGCTGTTGTCAGCCTCATTGATACTGCCGTTGTAGCCTGAATACAAACCGTCTCCATCAGCAGCATCCTTGAAGTCAGGATTCACCAGGAACGAAGAATTGGTATATTCTTTTATATATACCATATTGTAATTGCCGGGATTAGCTTCTATGTCGGCAATCACCCAGTTGATCATGCCACCAAGGAAAGCGATATCCGTGCCGGAACGTAGAGGCGCGTAAATATCGGATCTGGCAGCCGTGCGGGTAAAACGGGGGTCAACGCATATAAGCTTGGCGCCTTTGTCCTTGGCCTCCATAATATGCGCAATAGCTGCAGGGTGGTTCTCGCAGGGATTGCCGCCCAGAGCCAGCATAACATCCGCATTGGAAATATCATTCCAGTGATTGGTCATGGCCCCGCGGCCGAAACTCTCCGCCAAACTGGCGACAGTGGGAGAATGTCAGTTGCGGGCCTGATGTTCCAGCCAGACAATGCCCAGTCCGCGCGCCATCTTGGCCAGAAGATAACACTCTTCATTATCCAGACCGGCGCCGCCGATATTGGCCAGACTCTCAGAGCGGTTAACCGTAACACCGTTGGAGTCTTTGGTCACAAATCCGCTGTCTCGCGTATCCTTTACACGGCGGGCTATAGTGTCGATAGTCCAATCCCAGGATTTCTCCTCCCACTCGCTGGCGCCGGGGGCGCGGTAAAGCGGTGTGTGCAGACGGCGCGGATTATCTGCCGCGAGCTGCCTGATGGACTGGCCTTTGGCGCAACCGCCGCCCCTGTTGATAGGATGATCGGGATCGCCCTCGACGTTGGTTACCTTGCCATTTTCAGAGGCAACTATAAATCCGCAACCAGAACCATCAAAAGGACAGATAGTGGTTGTTTCACCAAACTGTTTTCTGAGCGGTTTCTGCTTGGGGGCATGAGCCATGACGGGCTCTGACTTCAGCGCTCCCAGCGCGAAGAGACTGCCCAAGCCGACACCGGCAGTCTTGAGAAAACTTCTTCGGCTTAATTCCATGAATTCTGCTTTCCTCCTTCTTTTTTATTCAATAAAAAAAACTACCCTTTTATAAAGGTAGTTCATTTATTTATAAAACGAAAAGCAACCAATTCCCCGAGGAACGGCTGATCAGACAGCTTGCGTCATGTGCTCGTCGAAACATAATAATATTCTTTTAGGCAAACGTTCTTATAGGCTCTCCTTCCCTAAAACGAGGTGGCGCAGACATTTCTATCAGCACCTTGGGGGCACCTGCCCACCGGCCCAGTAGCCACTCCCTTCAGGAGTACAGGCTATCAAAGCTCGAAGAGTTTTTATCATTGTAACAATTCATATAAATTTTTGTCAAACTTCTGCAAGGCATGATGCAAAACCGAAAACAAACGAAC
>CAYRSY010000018.1:0-21018 GCA_964427105.1 uncultured Dehalococcoidales bacterium | reverse complement strand
CCCCTGGGAACACGCACCATCACGCGGCATCCCGGACAGCGGAAAAAGCGGTGTGTTCTGCTATCTTTCAGGCGTTTTATCTTTTTGCGCAACCAGCCTGTTATGCTGTTTTTGATGTTAAGATACCGGTAGTTTTCCTGCCGGCGTTTATATATATTTTTTGACAGCATGCGGAACATGCAGTAAATGAAGCCGGCAAAGCCGATAAAGTAAAGGAGCGTAGCTGCGGCGCCGCCCGGGAAAAGGCTGACAATTAACAAGCCGTAACTGAGCGCGAACAGAACTATTCCAAGCTCGTCCCGTCCGTAGCGGCCTGCCATGAATCTGTAAAACCATGCTCTCATATTGTTTTCCTGAATATCAGAATGTCTCCATCGCCTGAATGATGGTATTTATCCAATCTATAAAGCCCTGCATTCCGCTGTCACAAACCGTGTGGTAAACGGAGGTATCAATTCCGGCATAACTACAACGCAGTCGGGTGTTATTCTGTCCGCAGCGCCTCGACAGCCTCCTTTTTGGATGCCATGATAGCCGGAATGTGCCCGCCTATGATGGTTAGAACTGTGCTGACGACAACCAGTATCACTGCATGGATTACCTGCAGATTGGCTACATTTTCAAGCTCTGTCAGGTTGTGCAGGATAAGATTTATGGGGTAGGTCAACAGCCATGCGATGGCGATGCCCAGCGCGCCGGAGAATACTCCCAGTATGCAGGTTTCCGCATCGAACACGCGGGTGATGTCTTTCTTTCTGGCTCCCAGGGCGCGCAGGATGCCGATTTCCCTGGTTCGTTCCAGCACAGAGGTATAGGTGATGATGCTTATCATTATCAAACTTACAACAAGTGAAATGGAAGCAAAAGCAATCAGGACCGTTGTTATTCCGTCCATTATGCTGCCGGTCAAATTCGATATGGTAGCCGCCAGGTCGGTATAGATGATCTGGTCATCTGCTTCCAAACCCTCGTTGTAGGCATCGAGATAAGCGGTGATGGCTTCCTTGTCATCGAAGGTCTCGGGATAAAGCATTACTGCATAGGGAGTAGCGTTACCGCCGAGATATGCCAGGAACATGGCTTTCGATTCTTCATCCAGCTCGGCCATGGTTATGATATTTTTATCGCTTTGTTCCTGGGCAATAACAATATCGGAAGTCATGGCATCATCGATTACCATTTGAGAAAGCGCGTCGCTGTATGCGATGCCGCTGCCCAGCAGGGCTACGCTGACGTCCTCTTTCTGGCGCACGATGCCGCTTATCCTGAGAGTGACGCTGCCCTGCGAGCTGTACATGGCAGCGTAATCCGTGCCGGGGAGGTAGGTGCCGAACTGCGTGGTGACATAATAGTCGTTATTGGATACGAGCTTGAACTCGGTGCCGACAATATCGCTGAACCTGATGCTCTCGACATTTTCCACGTCGAATCCCAGGGCTTTGAGCGTGTTCAAATCTATGCGGTTCCTGGTATCGATGACCAGCACAAGATCGGTGGCGTCTGCGGGATAGGAACCGGCCAGAACATCGTAATTCTGTACCAGATACGATTCGCCGCCTTCTTTCAACTGCTCGGGATAGGACGACAGCCCTACACCTTCCATGCTGGTCATTGCCGACATGTTTGTGCTGTCGCTCATGGATGACATTATACTGGTGAATGTGACGGGTACTATGCTGCCGTCTATGTCGCGCAGCAGATTCATATTCACCAGGCGGACATAGCCGATGCTGTCGCAGATTTCGGGATCAATGGCTTGCAGATAGTCCAGGTATTCTGCTGTGAAGATATTGGTATGCACCAGGGTGGTTTCGGAGGGGTCGTAGAGATAGACCTCGTCAGAATCGGCGTACTCCGCCGTCCCTTTCATCCTGTCTTCTATGCTCTCCTGCAGGCTTTCGATATTCTCTGCGTTAAACTCGGATGCGGTCTGCGATATTATGATGGGGAAATTCCCCATGGTATTTTTCTGGAAGTCATTAATCTGCGTGCGGAAGCCGGTGGAAAGGCTGAGTATAACCGCTATGCCGATAATACCGATGCTGGAAGCCAGAGAGGTTAGAAAAGTCCTGCCTTTTTTGGTGCGTATGTTATTGAAAGAGAGCTTGAGCGCCGAAAAAAAGCTCATGCCGGTTTTACGCAGCCGGAACTTTTCCAGCCCTGTTATTTCCTGATACGGATTGCTGTCGGAAATAATTTTGCCGTCCTGGAAGCGTATGGTCCTGTCGGCGTATTTTTCAGCTATCTCGGGGTTATGCGTAACCACGATGACCAGCCGGTCTTTCGACAGTTCCTTTATTAAATCCATTATCTGGGTGCTGGTGGCGGTGTCCAGCGCCCCTGTCGGTTCGTCGCAGAGCAGTATTTCGGGGTTGTTGGCAAGGGCTCTGGCGATGGCGACGCGCTGCATCTGTCCGCCGGAAAGCTGGTTCGGTTTCTTGTGCAGATGCTCTTTCAGTCCCACTTGTTCCAGTACCTCGAGCGCTCTCCTGCGTTTTTCACCTGCGGAAACGCCGCTGAGCGCCATCCCCAGCCCGACGTTGTCAACGATGCTCAGGTGCGGAATAAGGTTGTAGGTTTGAAACACGAACCCGATTGAATTGTTGCGGTAGGCGTCCCAGTCGCTGTCCGTGAAATCCGATGTCTTCTTGCCCTTGATAGTCAATTCACCGGAATCGTAGCGGTCAAGGCCGCCGATGATGTTAAGGCAGGTGGTCTTGCCCGATCCGCTTTTGCCGAGTATGGCGACGAATTCCTTTTCACGGAAGGACACGCTGATATCGTCCAGCGCTCTGGTTTCGATATTGCCTATGCGATAGGTTTTTTTGATATTTTTAAGTATGAGCATAGTTGAGTTTGTCTTCCCCCTTATGTTTTTGCGAAGCCGCGCTTCAGCAGCTCCAATTTTTGTTTATATCTGGTTTTTATCGTTTCACGCTGCGCGAGATTCAGAAAGACCTCTACAATCGCGTCACGGCATACGGAAATCAGCACTCCCAGCATGCAGATAAAGTCGTCTTTATTCCTTAAATCGAGCATATTCAGATTAATATATGGCTGCAGCTCTTTCATTGCTTCCGTCTCGGGAGAACCCCGTGGTATTTTGAAATAGAATTCAGAGTTTACCTTGATGTCGGCAAACAGGTTTGTACAGAAATTGTTTCCCTTTTCCTCCGTTACGAAAGAAATAGTGAAATCTAGAATATCGTAAAACATGCCGAATATATCTCCGTCGTTTTCCGCCAGGTACTGTTTTATATGATCGAGCATCTGCTTCATGTATTCCGACAGGATAAAAGACAGCATGTCGTTTTTATCGGCAAAATACTGATAAAAACTGCCCCTGGGAATCTCCGCTGCATGCACTATCTTGTTGATGGATACTTCGTCAAACGATACCCTGGAGAACTCATCCTTTATGGCAAGGATAAGTTTTTCTCTTTTTTCCTCCGGCAGATTGAAAAATGTAGATGTCGGCATATTATCTCCAGACATGACAAGTTGTCATATGACATGTTGTCACTATAGCCGATAGATTTTTAACTGTCAAATCTGAAACCAGAGCAGCCTCAGGCATACCAGGCAAATAGCTATCCCGGGATAAATGGAATTTCAAGAAGGGAAAAGCCCTCTCGTACCCCTCGTTCCTATAAAGTCAACCAGAACCGAACCGTATCCGCGAATGCTCGGCTGAACATCAGGACGGAGTTCTGTTATAATTTCCTCATCATATTTATCGCCGCCTGAAAGGATGGCGGTAATCCGGCGCAGCCGGTGATAATAACAAAATAAAGAAAAGGAAGAAATGTGAAAAAGTTTTCAGCAATCTTGTGCGCGGCGTTAATATTGTTCGGCCTTGTGCCGGGATGTTCGGGGCAATCGGACACGGAGTACACCATTGGAATCGGCCAGTTCGGGCCGCATGCCTCGCTGGATAATTGCCGCGAGGGTTTTCTGGCCGGTCTGGCTGAAGAAGGTATTGTCGAAGGCGAAAACCTGACGGTTGATTACCAGGATGCCAATTTCGACGGCGGCACCGCCAACCTGATAGCGCAGTCGTTCGTTTCAAAAAAGGTTGACCTTATCTGCGCTATCGCCACTCCCATGGCGCAGGCATCTTTCAATGCGGCAGAGGGCAAGGACATTCCGGTTATCTTTACCGCGGTTACGGATCCGGTAGCCGCCCAGCTTACCGAGGGCGATATTACCGGAACCAGCGACATGCTTCCGGTAGAAGCGCAGCTAAAACTTATCCGCGCCATGATGCCGCAGGCCACAAAAATCGGCATTCTTTATACCACCAGCGAAGTTAATTCTGAATCTGCTATCGCAATATACAAGGAACTTGCAGGGGATTACGGTTTCGAAATCGTTGAAAGCGGCATAAGTTCAGCGGCGGATATCCCGCTGGCAGTAGATGCTTTGCTTCCCAGGGTGGATTGCATTTCTAACCTGACGGATAACACTGTCGTCGGCTCGCTTCCTGTTATCCTGGAGGCGGCGGGAGAAAAAGGCATCCCCGTATTCGGCAGCGAAATCGAACAGGTGAAAATCGGCTGTATTGCCGCCGAAGGTCTGGAATATTATGAACTCGGCAAACAGACCGGCAAAATGGCCGCCCGCGTCTTGAAGGGCGAAGCGGCATCGGACATACCGTATGAAATAATCAGCGAGAGCAATCTTTATATAAACTCATCGGTTATGGAAGAACTGGAATTAACGCTTCCATCCGATATGCTCGCCAGAGCTATTGACGTAATTGAATAAGCATTGAGTATTGCGGGCATAAATAAGACGGGGACAGGAAGAATATATCTCAGAGGACAGTATGGGGTATTTCCTCTGTGATGAATGAGGTTCAGGGTGGGTTGCATTTACCGCAACCCACAACCCGTCTCCTCAATTGAATATCGAGGTGCGTCAGTGGATATGTTAATCAGCATACTGGAACAGGGAATGATATTCGCCATCATGGGGATCGGCGTATATATCACCTATAAAATTCTGGATTTCCCTGATCTGAGTGTTGATGGAACATATCCCCTGGGTGCCGCGGTAACGGTTTCCCTTATATCTATTGGCACAAATCCCATTCTTGCCATGCTGGCTTCCATCGCGGCTGGCGCTGTGGCAGGACTGGCTACAGGTCTTATCCATGTGAAGCTGAAGGTGCGCGATCTGCTTTCCGGCATCATCACCATGACTGCCCTGTATTCTATCAATCTGCACATCGCAGGCAAGGCGAATGTTCCCATATTCAATACCACCACGATTTTCAACAACGGCCTTACGAACACCGTCTTTTCCGGCTTTCTGGAACCGTATAAAACCCTGATCATTATTTGTGCCGTTGCCCTGCTGGCAAAGCTGGCGCTGGACTGGTACCTGAAGACCAAATCCGGCTATTTGCTGCGTGCGGTAGGCGATAATTCTACAGTTGTCACTTCGCTTGCCAAAGACAAGGGCTCCGTTAAAATTCTGGGGCTGGTAATTGCTAACGCGCTGGTCGCATTAAGCGGAAGCGTTATGTGCCAGCAGCAGAGATTTTTCGAGATCCAGATGGGCACGGGAACGATAGTTATCGGGCTGGCGTCGGTTATCATCGGCATCAATTTGTTCAAGCGCATTACGTGGGTCAAACCGACGACTGCTGTAGCTGTCGGCAGCGTACTTTACAAGGCGTGCGTCGCTATCGCTATCACTTACGGACTTTCCGCTATGGATATGAAGCTGGTGACGGCGGCATTGTTCCTTGTGATACTGATTGCCGGCCGCGAACGCCGCCAGAGGAGGAAGGCCGTTGCTTAAGCTGTCTCATATTTCCAAAACATACAATCCGGGAACGATCAACGAAACCTGCATTTTCGAGGATTTCAATCTGACCATAAACGATGGCGAATTTGTGTCGGTGGTCGGTTCGAACGGCAGCGGCAAAACCTCGATGCTTAACGTTATCTGCGGAAGCATTGATGTGAATGTAGGGCAAATGCTTATCGGCGGAACCGATATTACGCGTATGGAAGACTTCAAACGCTACCGGCGCATCGGAAGAGTGTACCAGAACCCGGCTATGGGGACATGTTCGGGTATGACCATTCTGGAAAATATGTCGCTGGCGGACAACAAGGGCAAACCTTTCCACCTGACTCCCGGCACCAACAGGAAACGCCTGGATTATTACAGGGAAAACCTTCGTTATCTGGGGTTGGGGCTGGAGAGCAAGCTGAATGTTATGGTGGGTTCACTTTCCGGCGGGCAACGCCAGGCTCTGGCGCTTTTGATGTCAACAATGACGCCGATAGAATTCCTGATACTTGATGAGCATACTGCGGCGCTGGATCCTAAAACGGCTGAAATCATTATGGAACTGACAGACAGGATAGTGCGCGAGAAGAATATTACCACTGTCATGGTAACTCATAACCTGCGTTACGCAACCGAATACGGCAACAGGCTGATCATGATGCATCAGGGCAGGATCATACTGGATAAATCGGGCGATGATAAGAAAAAAACTACCATAGAGGATCTGCTGGGGCTGTTTAACCAGATAAGCATAGAATGCGGCAACTAGTAACCGCGATATGGTTTGTGAAAGTGCCTGTGGCGGTGCATCCTGCCAGCTATTATTCCGAAACAAAGTCTCCGGAGCGGGGTTTATAACTTCCGCATGCAAGAGTCAGGGAGTTATCTTATTTTTCTATTTCTTCGTCGTCATCTTCGACGGCTTCGCGGAAGAGAACTGCCGTATAACCCGGCCTGACGGCGAAAGCGTCGGCTGTGAAATTTTTCTCCAGCGCTTTGCTGTGCCATTCGAAATGTTGCGGTTCGCCTGTTTCCATAACCTGATTTAAATGCCGTAAAAAAATATCATTATCCGCCGGGAACATTTTGGACACGGTATTTCCTATCACCTCATCCCGCAATTCGCCTGTGATTCTTTCAAAGGCGGCATTGACCTCGGAATAGCGCAGGTCGCTGAGCGTGCCGACGAAGTTCAGTACGTTTTCAAAGAGGATATATCCGTCGCCTGTGTTATCCACGAGATACCGGTATCTTTTCTCGCTTTCCTTAAGAGCCTGCTGGGCGTCGCGGATCTCGTTAATATCGGTATTGGTGCCGAGCCAGCGAGATGGTTTGCCTTTGTTATCACGGAAAGGCACTGAACGTGTGAAAAACATGCGGTATTGTCCGTTTTTGTTTTTAAGGGGGAATACATCCTCCCACAGTTTGCCCTCTCTGAAGGCCTTCGTGATGCGCTCCATGACGCAGGGGAGATAGTCAGGATGGTGCGCTTTCTGCCAGCCGTTGTTATGTGTCTCTTCCAGTGTTATGCCTGTATATTCTACCCAGCGGCGGTTGCACCAAGATATTTCCCCTCTTTCATCAGTTATCCAGACAAACTGGGGGATAGCGTCTGCCAGTGTTTGGAATTGCTCTTCGCTCCAGCGGAAATTGTCCTCCAGTTGATGCTGCGCGGTTAAGTCGCGGTTGACACTGATAATGACGGTGTCGCCGTTCTTGTTCTGCAGCGCCTTTATAGAGGTAAAAATATCGAGCTTGCCGCCGCCGCGTTTTCTCTGGGTTACTTCTCCCTGCCAGCTTCCCTGCTCTATTATTTGCGGCAGTTTGCTTTCCCATGAACTGTTATCCGGCATCCTTGTCGCCAGAAGGACTCCAAGTTTTTTGCCCAGAACTTCTTCGGCCGTCCAGCCGTAGATAGTTTCGGCAGCATGGTTCCATCCCATGACGACAAGTTCCTCATCGGTGGCTATGACCGCCTCCGATACGGCTCCCAGAAGATGCCCGCAGGCGCTATGGCCGCGGAGGACATCTTCAAGCCTTTCCTGTCCGCTTTTTTCACGTTCACCGGCTGTGCGTGACCGCCGCAGAATCCCTGATATCAATCCTGTTTTGTTTTTCTTATTCTCTGCCATGCTGTCGCTCCAGACCGTTTTCCGCTTTTCTATGGATTATCTACCGATTACCAAAGCATTGCAAGGAACCCCTGAACTGGCGGCAGGCGGGTACCTGCGCTTCGGCATCGATGTTTAATATTCTGCGCGGTTGTTTAACCCTGGTCCTGTGCGGCGCAGTTCGTTGCGTCCGGAGCAGGTTCAGCCGCGGGAATGGCCGGGTGCCTCATTTCTGTTTCTTTAACATCGATGGGCTTTACTTCCGGTCTTTTTCCGCCGTAAACCGTGACGACGTTTTTATGGTTCCAGAACCATTTCTTGCTTAATGCCTCCAGTTCCTCGGCGGGCAGCGGTTTTACAGCGCTGGGACGAACAGGGGTGTTAACCTGCATCTGATCGGGGATGATAAGTTTGGCCATATACGCCAATGTATAGAGGTTTTCCCTGTTCATGTCGCTCAGCATTACATCTACTGCCAGCTTTCCCTTGAATTCCATGCGGAACATTTGAAGAGCCTGGAGCATTTTGCCGAAATCGATGCCTTTTGCAGGCTTGTTTATGGCCTGGAATAGCTTTTCGTCGGTGGCATCCATTTTTACGATAACCATATCGGCCAGGGCGAGTTCTCTGCGCACATCCTCGTCAGGCATCAGCCCGGCATTGGTGAATACAGCCACCGGAATATCAAGAATGGATTTGGTCATGCTGATAGCGGCTCCGAGATTGGCTGCGAGCGTGGGTTCTCCCATGCCCGAAAAAGTCACCCAGTCAGCGGCTACGCCTTTGGCGGCGTTGAGGTCTTCTACGAGCTTGGAGAGACTGACGAAATCACGTCTTTCTGTTTGCAAGTTGACCGTAGGCCCAAGCTGACAGTAAGCGCAATCGAAATTACAGGTCTTTTGGGCGGTGCATAGCATATCTATGCCCAGGGAGCGGCCAAGCCTCCAGGAGGCGACAGGGCCGTAAACGGTTGACTCAGGCATTTTTTCCTCCATAAAGTTAGTTATTATTTCGCGCCTCGATGCGGTTTAGATAATTTGAGGCTTATCGCATTGATTTAATCTGTGTCTCTTCCCCGCATATCGCCTTTTCCGGCGTTAGCAATCATATACAGGGATTGCCAGATGTATATTATACAAAGCCAATATTGCTTGTCAACACCCCTTTTAAGGAGAGAAACCGCCTGCTGCCGGACGCTGTTTCAGGATTGGCTGCCGCATTCCCACCACAGCAGGGCGGACCGCATGCCGTCAGGCCAGACATAGCGGTTGCCGGAGAGGACTAAACGTTGCTCCAGCGTTTTTTTGAGGAGGTCGTCATATGTGTTGTCTGCCTCCAAACTTAAATGCCGTTTGGCTCTGAGGAACGCTTCTTCAAAGGTGGTGTTTATCCAGTTGTGCATTTCTTTTTCAACCATAACATTAGGATAAATGCCTAAGGAATACAGGGCATTGAAAGCTATAACGGCGTTGGCGCTATCGAAACAGCGGCCGTGAATGGATTTCGATAATTCACCGAGAATCCCATCCGCCGGCGGTAATCTTACAGACAAAAAACAGGCTTTGCGGGCGTGCTTCTCCATCTTGCGGACAAACAGTTCAAGGTCGGGGCTGGAATACATGGCATGAGCGCAGACAGCTATATCATGGACTTCGACTGCGGCTTCCTCCCAGGTTGAATGGATTATATGGAACTTTCCCGCGGCGTTTTTGATATTCTCGCGCAACATGTCCAGAATTTCGGCATTGGGGTCAATGACAGTTACACTCCGCGCTTTTTGCGCGATAGGGATAGCCCAGCGCCCGTCGCCCGTTCCTATATCCAGAACGGTGGCATTGCCGTCAACAGATCGTAGAATAACATCAAGCAGAGGGTCGGGGCGGTGCTGTTTTTGGCGGGCGTGATTTTTAAACCTTTTTATTGGTTCGCTGTCGGGGGTATGCGGTTTGGCCAGAATAAGTTCATGCCATAGTGCAAGCCAGTTGGTTTCCATGACGGCTATTATAGCATGCGCAGGCAGCAAACGTCAGGAAAAAGCAAATCACTCGTGGCCGGTTTTTCAGATGACAAAGGCATCCAGTATCAGATATATGCCGACGCCGATGAAGACCAGCGCCATTATTATACGTATATATTTCTGCGCGGCCGTCAGGTTGGTTATCCATCTGGATACCACCGCCACGCCTGCTGATAGCAGGCTCCCTATTACTATCACAAGCAGACTGGTGCCCAGGGCAAAAGATACCGGCAGCAGCAATCCTTCTTTAACCGTGAGCGCAAGAGGTATCATCACCGCAAAGAAGAGCAGCGCGCTGTAGGGGCAGAAGGCAAAACCGAAGAAAATGCCCATGAGAAACGCCCCCCAGATTCCCCAGTTGGAGACCCTGGCGCTTAGCGCCGCTATGCGCCCGCCTTTGCCGAACGAGAGCCTGTCAGATATCAGCATCAAAATTCCGACAAGCACAAGCAGCGGCCCCATGACATAAGTGCCTATCTTTTGCAGGAAATTACTGATGGCAGGGACTTCCAGCCCGATTCCGATAATAAGCGCTCCCAGCAACGTGTATGTCACCATGCGGCCCAGGGCATAAAACAGGCTGGCGAGAACAGCGAACTTGCGGTCATCGATCCGCCGCCCGATATAGGCTATGGCAGCTATGTTGGTTGTCATGGTGCATGGCCCAAGAGCGGAAACAAGCCCTAGGAAAAATGCCGTAAAAACCGGTATGCTGCTGTTGACGGCAAGCGTATGGAAAAAATCAGAAATGCCAGTCATATTAGTTGCCCGCCAGCGCCTTATCCATCTCGCCTTTTAGAACGCTGAGAAATTTGTTATGCAGCATTTCATTTTCACCGCTGGAGTCGGTATAGAGCCAGAGCCTTGTTACCTCGTGAGTATTGCGGACAGTGCCGTGGATCGTGGTTATGAAGAAAGATACGCTTGGGGCATTGAATTGTTCCATCATTGCGGCGTTGGCTGAATCTGTAGTGTCGTAACTGTTGTAAACCAGTTTGCCGCTGCCGATATATGATTGATAATCAGCAGAAATGGTATCGTTAATCCACTCCGTGGCCAGCCCCAGGCAAAAGCAGGCATCGCTTTCGTAAAAGTAGGTTACTTCTACTTTATCAGGAGGTCCTGAGGGTATCGGAGAGGTGGTATTGGCAGTATCTGCCGGTGTCCCGCAGGCTGAAAGAATAACCGCGGCAGCAAGAATGGCAGATATTGCGGCGGATCTTAGCAATGGCAGTGCTTTCATTCTGGCGCTCCTTATTCCGGATTTCATTAAATTCATCAGAATACAGGTTTTGCCTGACTGGATGCGGCACATATATCCCTGTATATATTAAGTTGTGGAAGCCGCCGGCGCAATATACTCCGAATATTCCTCCCATGTCATCAGCGAAGTTATTTCATCGGGACTAGTGAGTTGCAGGGTTGTTATCCAGCCATCGCCGTAGACATCATTGGTTCTCATCGCCCTTTTATTAGCTTTTACCACTTCGCCGCTCACAGGAGAGATGAGATCGGTTTTGATTTTCAACGATTCTATGGAACCAAATGATTCGCCTGACAATATCTTGTCGCCTGCTTCTGGATACGAATAATTCAGGATGGGCGCATTGCCTTTGTTGGTTACCATGTTCCAGAAACGCTGCGTTATGCCGATGGTGGCGTGGTTCTGTGCTTCAAGCCTGACCCAGATGTGGTCAAGGCTGTACCTGTAAGTTTCAGGATCGGCGGCAACCTCATCGGTATTCCCGATGGTCGCGGGAGGCGTGTCGCCGGAGGTTGTGACGGGCATATTTTTCGAACCGCAGGAAACCCCGGCAGCTACGGCGGCGCCGCCTGCCAGTAATCCTGCTTCTTTCAGGAATTCCCGCCGCGATACTTTTCGTGCGTTTCCCTCTGACATATAAGTCCCTTTTTAAAAGAGCTTTCGATAAATATCCTGCAGTTTAATTTTAACATTATATCACTAGAAGCGCATCTACGCATTATAGTATGTTTTTGTTTCACAGATATAGATATTCACTGTAAAAATTGCGGAGCGAAGTAAAAAGCCGCCTGTCTGCGGTTGCCCGTATATTTATAAAAATCTGCAATTAATACCAGCCGTCTTGCCGACGGTTTATGCCCTCCCATGAAAGAGAGGTTGGCGATTAGCACATCATTCAATTGCGGCGGCGGATCCGTTTAGCCGCAAGTACTGGATAAAAAGACTCTTTTGAGGGAAATAAAAGACCATATTTCTGTCCTGTTTTATTTCCGGTGGTTGAACGTAATATGCCTGATATTGGTTCTTTAGTACTATCAAAGGTACTAACGTCTAGCATGGATGGTTCTAATGGCCTATTGTCTGGTTGTTTAGTATATAGTACTTTTATTGCATGTTTTTAAATTCAGATTTATGCTCATTTACATACGGAGCGGCCTCTTTTATAACTGTCAATGAGAGCCTAAAGGCTCATTATTTTGAGCCAATCATAGCTGTCAGATATGCCGGAGGAGAACAATAATAAGGAGCTAAAGACGGCTGCCGGAGGTCTATAGTGTCCAGCACTGGCAAAGATAGACCATTATAAACACCGGCGCAAAAAGCCAGGGGGTTATTCCCCTAAAAAAGGAGGCCAGTTGTGACCAGCTTGGTATCTAACGCGGTCAATTGCGGATTGTCATGGTTTATTGTCGCTTTAGCTCTCTTCGGATATGTCATTACTATAAAAAAAACAGGTGAGCGATGGATGTTCTGGATAGTTCTCTCCTGCGGGTGGGGTTTGTTTGCCGTGGCCCAGACTGTTGTATTGGCAGGCAATATAGAGAACCCTTCTTTTATATCAGCTCTGTGGATATCATCGTTCGTGCTTGTGATTTGTTCCCTGGTTCTGGTTTTCCTCAAGTTAATAAAGAGCAAACAGCAAACAGGGCAATAAAAGACAGAGAAGTTCTTGAATATTACAGAACACTATTTGCGTAATGATCGGCTGAACGAATATAAAATTAAAACAGGGAAAATGAATTTATGATATGGGATGCGAAATGCCTGTAAAAGATAAGAAATTGAAGACGGGAGAGATCGGCGGAGTAAACGGATGGCTGGCTGCGTTCGATGAAATATCCGAGTTGATCTGCATCAACGATAAAGAATTCAGAATCGTAAGAGCCAACAGGGCGCTAGCGGATGCGCTACATACCAGGCCGGAAGCCCTGGTCGGAAAGTATTGTTATGAAGTCATCTGTGGCGACGAACAGCCATGTTCGGAATGCCTGCAGAGAAAGGCGTCTGATACGGATAAAACCCATTTCTCGGAAGTATTTTTGCCGCGGTTGGGTTTTTATGCCGATATTTCCGTCTGGCCATTATCCGAAGCGGGTGGGGAAACTGACAGAACCATACATATTATAAGGGAAACAAGACAGCATCCCCTGCCGGATATTGCTTCACAGCAAGACAGCTACTGGTTCCGTGCGCTGGCAAGTTCGCTGAAATGCCCTGCGTTCGAGATGAATCTGGCGGGAAAACTGATATATGCCAATGATGTTTTTATGTCCTTCACGGGTTATTTGCCTGAAGATTTAAAGGGTGGACTGGATATTTTGCAGTTGGTGGACCGCGAGCAGCTACAGAAATTGCAAAATGATATGGCAGAGGGAATTGCGGGCATTCATAAAGGCCGAACGGAATATACGATTATATCTAAAACAAATAAAAGTATTCCTGTAGAGATATTTGCCGCTATGATACTCGATGCCGATAAAAAGCCGGTGGGATTGAGAGGCATCGCCCTGGATATTACGGAAAGAAAGCGCAACGAAGAACTGATGCTTCAAAATGCTCTGGAACTCGACCGTGTTTTCAATACTGCCGCCGGGGCGATGTGCATTATCAACCGTGATTTCAGCATTCAGCGCATGAACGACGAATTTGTGGCTACATTCGGCATCGATTCCGCTGAAGCTGCCGGACGGAAGTGCCATGAAGTGCTTCAGCATGTGTGCTGTAACAAAATACAATGTCCCATGACCCTGGTGCTGGGCGGGGCCAAACGTGTAGAACAGGAAATAGAAGCAAAGACAACCAAAACTGAAAACGCTGATTTCCACCTTACGGTGGTGCCGTATTGCGGCAGCAACGGAGAGGTGCTGGGGCTGATGTCAAATTTCAGGGACATCACCGATATGAAAACTGTGCAGAAACAATTGCAGCAAGCCAGCCTGCTGGCATCGCTTGGCGAAATGACGGCAGGAATTGCCCATGAGGTCAATAATCCTTTGTCCAGCATATTGTTATATTCAGAGCTGTTAATGGCAGGCGATGTTAACCCCAGAATGCGCAAGGACCTGCGGCTGATACACGATGAAGCTGAAAGAGCCGCGAGAACCATGTCCGAATTGCTTAACTACGCCCGTGGAATCGAGGCGGCTGTATCCCGTGTAGATCTTAACGCGCTGGTAAGAAAAGTATTACGGGTACGCAGTTATCAGCACGGTGTGCAAAATGTGAAGGTAATACGCCGTCTGTCAAAAACCCCGGTTTATGTTCTCGGTGATTCAAACCAGTTGACACAGGTGGTTATGAATCTCGTGCTGAATGCCGAAGATTCTATTGATGAGATGAGAGGCGGCAGTATCACTATCGGCACCGAAGCGGGGAACAAGTGGGGCAGGCTGACGGTCAGCGACACGGGCAAGGGCATTAAAGAGGAAAATCTGCAGAAGATATTCTTTCCGTTCTTCAGCACAAAGACGAATGCCAGCAGGCAGCGCTCGGGGCTGGGGCTTTCAGTTTGTTACGGCATTGTCACCCGCCATCAGGGTTTTATCCGTGCGGAGAACAACAATGAGGGCGGTTCCAGTTTTATTGTGGAGTTGCCTTTAGCCAAGGCGAAAAGCAGGCGGAATAAGGCGGTCGGATTGCGGGAGAACTTTAATGAGCAAACGTAAGAAAAGCGTATTGATAGTAGATGACGAACCATCGATACGGGATTCGGTCAGCCGGGTTTTGCAAAAACACGGGTATCAGGTGGAATCAGCCTGCGGCGGCAAAGAAGCCCTGGAAACGGCTCCTTTATTCAAGCCGGATGTGGTATTGCTGGATATTATCATGCCCGGGATGGACGGCTATGAAGTATGTGAACGATTGAGGGTTGTCTGCCCGAATTCAAAGATTATCTATTTTACAGCCAAGGTTGAACTGGGAAATATTTTTGAAAATAAGGAAGGAGCCGGCACTGCCGATGCCATTCTTGAAAAACCCGCCAATAGCGAAACAATTCTAGCCTGTATAGAACGGGTAATGCTGTAGTGAACTTCGGAACACCGGGTGGATATGAAGGGAAACGAAAATATGGCTTTCACGGATATTAAAATAGAAACTGTCGCGAAATTGAATATAAAAAGCAGCCGATGTAGGAGAAAACCTCTGTTAGCCAATGGTCCGGAGGGGAAAAATACCAGGGCAACTTCGCTGGAAAAAATCATTGTCGTTGAAAAAGACCAGTCCGCCCGCGCTGCCATCGCCAGGGTTCTGTTAAAAATGCAGTACCGCGTGGATTGTTTTGAAGATATTTCCGAGGCTATCACCAATGCGCAAGCCGTCAAAGCCCGCCTGGTTATTATAAGCGTTTATCAAACCGAACTGCTGGATATGATGCTTGCGCAGTTTTCCCCTGATACAGGCGTGCTTATTATTGCCGATGTAGAGCAGATGACGGCTGCCGCCCAGTCCAGATGCTGCAATATACGGTCATTTCTGGCAAGGCCGTTCACCGCCCGGCAGTTGAGTGATGCTGTGCTGCAAACCATCGACGGGGTCAATCAGATAGCGGAATCCATGCGAAACAACGCGCTGACTGAGATTGAATGTGAAAATTCGTTCTGCCCGACATCGGAAGATTCTTTCAGCCAGCTTCTGGACAATTTGACTTTGCACACCGACGCCGCATACGCTTCTGTTCTTCTGAAAAAGGCAGGAACGGAAGAGTATTCTATCCGCGCGGAAAAAGGCATTTCGCTGCCTTCCTGGAAATGTTTATGCGAGAGCATTGTGAGCATCGACGATACGGTGGTGTACTCGGCAGAAGACGCCCCGCTTGAAATTGCTGCACGGCTGCTTCAGCATTCTGTCGGGTGTATTCTGAGCGTTCCTCTTGTGGTAAGGGGAGAGGTGCGGGGGATTATCAGCCAGATAAAGAATCTGTCGGCTGCCTCTTTCAAGCCAAGTGATGTCGCTTATACCAGTTTGCTGGTCCGGCAGTTCGGATTGGGACTGGAAAATACGGCGCTGTCCGAGGATGTAAAAACCCAGCAAAACTATGTGCAGAAACTGTTGACTGAAATAAGCCAGGCGCAAACCAATGAAAGAAGGCGTGTGGCTACCGAGATCCATGACGGGGTGGCGCAGTGGCTGGTGGGGGCGGCGCTGGACATCTCGGCCTGTCATCAGCTTATCGGCTGTAACCAGTTCGATGATCTTGGCGATTCGCTGCTGCGCGTGAAAGAGACACTGCAAAACAGCATAAGGGAGCTGCGCCGGGCTATCGCGGATATGCGCCCTGAATTGCTTATCAGACTGGGATTGATAGATGCCATTACCCAGTCTGCCGATAATTTGAAGCAGGAAGGCATAGAATGCAGTCTCAATATAGAGGGAAACATTCCGAAGTTCAGCTCTGCCGTAGAAAATAATGTTTACTGGATAGTGCAGGAGATGCTGAGCAATATTCGCAAACATGCCGATGCGGACAGGGTGAACATATGCGTGCAAAATACCGATGGTATTTTTGGTATTATAGTTGTGGATAACGGCCGGGGGTTTGAACTTACCGAGGCCGAGGCTTCCACTCTGAATTTGGAACATGTAGGAATTATGGGTATGAAAGAACGTGCTGAACTGCTGGGCGCCAGTTTGACAATCAGCAGCACCCCGGGTAAAGGCACAACGGTAAGCCTTAAATTACCTGCGGGGACGAAAAGATTGGAAAGGGAGAACAATGGAAAAGACAACTAGCCAGAAGATAAAAATTATGATCGTAGATGATCATAATGTGGTCAGAGAGGGCTTGCGGCGAATATTGGAGTTGGACAGCACGATGGAAGTCGTGGGTGAAGCCAAGAGCGGCGCCGAGGCCATCAGCCGGGCGGTAAGTCTGATGCCTGATGTAGTGATAATGGACTTGAAAATGCCGGGCATGGATGGTATTACCGCCACGCGTGAATTGAAACAGCGCCTGCCGCGCACGCAGGTGCTGGTGCTTACCCTTTATGCCGAAGACTATGTCGAAGAGGCGCTGGAAGCCGGAGCTTCCGGTTATCTGCTTAAAGACAGCGACTGCAAACTTATCACTATGGCTATAAAACAGGTGTATGAAGGTTTGAATCCCATTGCCCCTTCACTGACCCGGCAACTTATTAGCGACATCAGCAAGCGCGCCGAGCAAAACTCGCTGGCTTTAACAGAACGCCAGGCACAAATGCTTCAGCTGATTGCAGAAGGCGTCAGCAGCAAAGAGATAGGCGCGAAGTTTTTTATCAGCCCTTCGACAGTCAAGCGTGAAATTCGCCATATCTTCGATAAGCTCGGTGTTAATGACCGCGCCCATGCCGTTTCTATCGCTATCAAAAGGAAACTGATAAAGGTGAACGCCTAGACAGCCTGCTGTTTCTGTTTTTGGCCGGCCTCCGAACTTATTGTCCGGAGGCCTTGCTGTTATTATCGCGCAGCAAGGATTTGCTTTTTCGCTCAAACCTGTTCTCTGTTTCTGAATCCGAACAATGCATTCCGGGGAGCATCCAGGGGATGCCTTTTGTCTGCCAGGCGGTCTGTTTGAGTCCGCGCATTTAAACCGCTGAGCCCAAAAATTGCTGGCTGTAAAGTCCACTATCAATGACTGTATAGTCCTTACTTTGGTAACGGGAACATGCGAAAATGTGTCATCTTACCAACAGCGATGTCTCCGGGAGGAAGAGGAATATAATGAATGCAGTAGATGTGTTAACCGAAATTGGAACACAGCCTACGTTTGGGAACAGAACCCAGAATAAAACGGTGCGCGTGCTGATCGTCGATGACCATCAGGTGGTACGTGAGGGTCTCAGACGTATGCTGGAGATGGAACGCGCTATAAAGATTGTGGGTGAAGCTGCAGATGGCGAAGAGGCTGTCAATAAGGCTGTGGGGCTGGTTCCCGACGTGGTTTTAATGGATCTTAAAATGCCCAAAATGGACGGTATCAGCGCCACCAGGGCAATCAAACGGGCTGCGCCGTGTGTCAATATTCTTGTGTTGACACTCTATTCGGAAGACTATGTTAACGAAGCCATAGAAGCCGGCGCTTCAGGTTATCTGTTGAAAGATTGCGATGCTGAGCAGATTACCCGCGCTGTGTATCAGGTATGCGACGGCCTTTGTCCTATCGCTCCGTCGCTGACAAGAGATCTGGTTGCCCGCTTCACCAGCATATCGCGCACCTACAGCGATCCGGTATTAACCCATCGCCAGCGCAGTATTCTCAAGTACACTGCCGAAGGTGTCCCCGGGGATGAGATAGCTTCTCTGCTGTCGGTAAGCCGCTCTACGTTGAAACGTGAAATATGCCAGATATTACAGAAACTGAATGTTAACGACCGCGCTCAGGCTGTTTCCGAAGCCATCAAGCGCAAGATAATTTTGCCTTAGTTAAAAGGTTCAAGCCTATAGCCTGCCGGGTCAATATATGCTCTGACAATTTCAGGGATATGGCCCGGCAGATTTATTTTACAGACTGTTCGGGTAAAAAAGATATATCCCGTGCGTCCTTGTCGCTTGTTTCCCGCCGTGCGAAACTGGAGGAGTCAATTCATAAATACAAAATGTCAGCAATCTGCGGAGGGCGCGGTGATAACCATACATGAAATTGTTGGAAATGCTATTGAAAAACATTCGATAGATAAATATTCGGTAATGTTGCTTATGGCTCTGACCTTGCCTGTAGCGGTTATGGCTTTGTTGCTGCTGGCGTGGCCTGATAATTACTGGCGTTCGATAGTGCCCTTCGGCGTGGTGGATGTGCTGGGCTGCTTTGCCATGATACTGCTGGCTGTTTTTCTGGTAGCCCGCTATACCAGACAATCCGGCATCATTTATTTTAGCGCCGCGCTGGTTACCATGAGCGTAACCGAGGCCTTTTTCCTTTTAACCACTCCCGATGCTCCGCAATATACCTGGCTCAAGTTCTTTTCCGGCATTGCCGGCGGGTTGCTCACCTTACGTTATATTATGGCGCGCAGGAAACGCCCTGAAAGCGCTATCGAACAGGTTAACAGCGGCCAGATTATTCTTATTCTGGGCGGAGTGGCTATAGTTGCGGCTGTTTTAAGCTGGATTATTCTGAAATATTCCAGTGTCTGGCCGTCTCTTTTGACTAACAATGTTTTAACTCCTTCAGGTTGGACGATGTACGGGATAGTGGTATCCATACTGTGTTTTGCCGGCACTCGTCTGTTTGTTTATTTTAGAAAGACAGGCAGCAAGGAAGTGCTTCCTGTAGCAGTAGTGCTTATCTTCCTGTTTCAGGGCAATGAAGCCACCCAGATAGCTCCCCCATGGAGCATTGTCTGGTGGTTCTGGCAGGGCATGCGCGTTATCGTTTTCGTTGCTGCCCTGGTGTATGTATTGAACGGCTATATCCGTTTATCCAATGCCCTTATACTGGAAGTTCAGGAACGTAAACGCGTTGCCGATGAACTGGCGCTTGCCAACGCTAACTGGTACAGCTCTTTTAATTCTCTTGAAGATGCCATGTTTATTGTTGACCATAAATACCGTCTTATGAATATGAACGACAGCGCCGCGAGACTGCTTGGCAAAATGCGCAGGGAAATACTGGGAAAGCATATCGACAGAGTGGTTCATTCAGGCACTTTATCGCCGAATGGCGCTATGTTTCAGCAGGTGCTTGACACCCGCGGGCCGGTATCTGCCGAGGAATACAACGGGCGTTTTGGCCGTCACTTCTGCATCAAGTGTTCCCCGGTGACTGACCAGCAGCAACGTGTAGTGAGGTTTGTTATTCTCCTGCATGATGTTACGCAGCGGGTTCAGGCTGAAACCAAGGAGCGCAAGCTGCAGCAGGAACTGAGCCAGTCCAGCCGGCTGGCGGCTATCGGAGAGCTGGCGGCCACAGTGGCTCATGAAATGAATAACCCTCTGACCAGCGTCATCGGTTTTTCCGAATTGTTGAAGAGCGCAGATGTTCCGGACAGCGTGAAAGAAAACCTCGACATTATCAATCATAGCGCGCAAAGGGCTGCGGGGGTAGTGCAGAAATTGCTTTCATTTGCCCGCCAGCGCAAGGATGACAGGAATCCGGCAGATATAAATACCATTGTATCGCTGGCGGTTAAAATGCGTTCAAACGAACTGCGCGCGAATAATATAGAAATTCAAACCAAACTGGAGGACGACCTCCCCATGCTGGTGGTGGATTCAGCGCAGATGGAGCAGGTTCTGTTGAACCTGATAATCAATGCCGAGCAGTCGATTGCCAAGAAGAGGAATGGTGGTAAACTGTTCATACGAACCTCGAGAAAAGAAGGTTTGGTGCGCATCCAGATTACCGACAACGGCATCGGCATCGCCAGGGAAAACCTCGAGAACATATTCAAGACATTTTTTACAACTCGTGTCGGTGAGGGCGGAACAGGATTGGGATTGGGTGTATGCCGCAGCATCGTCAATGATCACAAAGGGCGAATATTTGCTTCCAGCAGGTATGGCAGAGGAGCCTGTTTTACCATCGAACTTCCAACCGGCGCTCCCAATGCTCTGGAACTGGAAGTTGCCCCGGCGCCTAAATGCCTGCCCCAGCTCGGAGCCAGGGTGCTGGTTGTAGATGATGAGCTTTCCGTGCGGCTGATGATTAACCGTGTGCTTTCGCGCGAGGGCTATTCTGTAGATACAGCAGAAAACGGCAGAATAGCGCTCGAGGAGTGTGGGAAAAACAGGTACGATCTTTTGCTTGTGGATATCAGGATGCCGGATTTGGACGGCATGGATTTGTATTATTGCCTCAGGGAAATGGATCCTGATATTATGAACCGGATTATATTTATCACCGGCGA
>CAYRSY010000017.1:18277-21063 GCA_964427105.1 uncultured Dehalococcoidales bacterium | reverse complement strand
AGTGTTATCCATTGCGGCTCCCCGTTTTTATCATAACCATTGCGAAACGTTATGGAAATAATATCGCCTTTTTTAATCATTCCGCCGCCTCTTTACCCATCTCTATTCTCTATCTACAACCTATATACCAACAAGGCATTCCACATACAATCAGTATCTTATTGCGATTATAAGCTTTCTCCTGTATCAACAATATGATAATCACAGGTTATAAAATAATCACAACATAGCGGGGTAACTCATTAAATTTCCCTCTTTTTATCAATTATATCCCCTGTCAGCAACATGGCAATTGACCTGAACATAAAAGCAAAGTATTCTAAATATATAATTCACTTCTTTCCCTTGAAGAGGTGCAGATTTGCCGGGGTATTTTTTCGGATTCACAGGGGCTTTTCTGCTGGCGTTCATGACCCCCTTCTCCGCCATCTCGGGTTATCACTCCATGGCGTTCATTTTCGGGATTAGCGGCCTGTTATGGATGGGAGCAGCATTACGAGCCAGAATTTCAGCAACCAACCTCTTCAGTGTAATAATTATCAACCTCCTGCTTGCTCTTTTTTTAAGCGGAATGACATCTTGGGGATCAGGTTATAATTCAGTTAATGCCAGAATACCGCTTGATGGCATTATAACCATCGAGGATGCTGTTGAAACATGCCGTAATAGCGGTTTCGAAGGATGGGAACTTGCAGCTTACGCGCAGAACCTCACGGCCAAAAAGTTCAGCTACTCGCGGAAAAACCCCTGGGACACTCCGTCGGAAGCTTTCGAACGCGGACAGGGTTATTGCCAGCAACAGGCATTGGCGTTAAAAGAAATATACGACAGGCTGGATATAGAATCCAAGCTGGTATACGCCGCCCGATGCCGCTTTGAAGCGCGAATGATAGACGGGCAACTCGCCGAAAACCGCATCACCGGCCATGCGTGGCTAAGAGTAAAAATCGGCGGAGAAGAACTGGATGTATGCCCGGGAGACATTAACAATACGCCAGGAACATCCAATTTTACAGTCTTATCCGAAGTCAAAACGCTGACAGTTGTGATGCAGCCTATCACGCATATAATATCGGTGGTAATTAATTCATTCCGCGTTCCTGCGGATTAACAGCTTCAGGCGTTTTCGAACTTTTTCAAATGGAAAGCAAGGAATTCCGACACTTCACACGTCTCGAAAGGCCAGGCATAAACAACCTTAATATCAGTATGTCTTTCCTGCGCCTGTTTTACTGCCTGCGCTATATCTTTTTCAGAATGTTCTCCTCCACGCGTCATCATAGGAGTGATAACAAATATTCTTTCAGCGCCTGAGGAAGCTGCGGTTTCCAGCGCTTCATCAAGTCCCGGAGCGCAGAATTCATTGAAACCGAGAAAAACTTCTAACCCGCTGTCGCGCATTAACTGGGCGGCTATATCCTGGGACGATGTGAAGAACGGGTCGTTTTGAGGTGTACGGGGCCAGGCCCGCATTTTTTGTTCCAGTTCATCATAGCGGCTTTTCAACGCAGGGCTATGCGAAACAGGCGAGGACTCCATTTTGCTGTGCAAGGACATGAACTCCACCAGTTCCGGCCGTGGGAAATCGCGCGGCGGCGAACCGTGCATGGCTAATACAACAACGCTTTTCATATTTGTTCCTCCGAACTTATTATATCCCCCCAGATACCATCCTGATACAGTCTGTTTAATCTGGTCAATGCAATAACATTGGTTAAATTCTGTTCGCTTCCGGAGTACATCCGTATGTAATTGGAAGTATATCCGCTCCATATATCTTTTTCTGTTTTTTGTTCCCACAACACACCCATTTTTTTGTCAATAAATTTGGACTGAAAGTTTTTAGCGCTTTCTTTAGCCAAAGCCAGCATAACGCCGGCGCGTTCCTTTTTCACTTTCGAATCCACCTGCCCTGCCATTAACACCGCGGCAGTGCCGGGGCGCGGGGAGTACGGGAATACGTGAATGCGCGCAAAGCCTATCCTCCGGCAAAGATCGAATGTTTCCATAAACTCTTCATTTGTTTCACCAGGAAACCCTGCAATTACATCTGTCGTTATTGCCGCATCAGGCAACATCTCGCGAATCATCCCGACAGCTTTTTCATAACCGCGTTTCGTATAGCCTCTTTTCATGCGCCTGAGCACGCTGTCGCTACCACTCTGCAAGGATATATGAAAATGACTGCAAAGACGCTCATCTTCCCAGAGAGATAATAAGTCAGAATTGATTTCATAAGTCTGCAAAGATGAAAGACGCAAGCGTTCTATTCCGGTCTCTCCGAGGATACGTTCAAGCAACCCTTTGATACCCAGCCCATCGGCTGAATACGAACCTATTTCAGTACCTGTAAGCACAATCTCTTTACAGCCTTCGCTTGCTCTGGATTTGATTTCTGCAATTATCTCATCCGCGGGCAGGCTTTTCTCGCGTCCCCTCACCAACGGCACAATGCAATACGTACATTGACGATTGCATCCGTCCTGTGCCTTAATAAAGGCTCTTGTGCGTACGTTATCAGCGCTTCCAGCCACATTCGGCTTTAATTTAATTTTTTCGAAGACAATATCCAGCAACCGGAACTTGTCCTCGTTGTTCACCAGCAAATCAACACACTTTAAGGCTTCGAGTTCACCGGCAGAACGGTTTATGTAACATCCTGCAGCAATAATCAGGGCATCCGTGTTACGGCGGCGCGCAGTACGCAACGCCTGCCGGCACTTGCGGTCGGCGATATGGGTGACCGTGCAGGTATTGAGGATATAAACATCGGTATCGGCATCAGC
>CAYRSY010000017.1:12850-18177 GCA_964427105.1 uncultured Dehalococcoidales bacterium | reverse complement strand
ATAATTTTGCAGCGATATGAGTTTTTATGCTAAAGTATGCTCCAATAAGACTACATCATCCTTCGGAGTTCAGCTTTATGTCTTCTACCAATCACAGAGTTGTCATTACGGGCATGGGTATGCTCACACCGCTGGGGCTGGATACAGCCAGCACCTGGCAGGGTATAATCTCCGGCAAATCCGGAATCGGCTATATAACTCAATTCGACACATCGGATTATGCCGTCAAAATAGCCGGAGAAGTTAAAAACTTCGATCCGATTTCTTATATGAGCGTCAAGGAAGCCAAACGCATGGACCGCTTCGCCCAACTGGCAGTGGCGGCTGCAAAACAGGCTCTTGAACAATCGGAACTTGAGATAAACTCCTCCAACGCAGAATCTATCGGAGCTATAATCGGCAGCGGCATAGGCGGAATCAGCACTCTGTTTGATCAGGCTAAAATCCTTATTGAAAAAGGGCCGGACAGGCTTAGCCCGTTTACCGTTCCCATGATGATAGCCGATATGGCCGCAGGGCAGATTTCTATCATGCTGGGATTAAAAGGGCCTAACTTCTGCACTACTTCCGCCTGTTCTTCATCAGCAGACGCCGTAGGCACAGCTTTTGAAATGGTGCGCCGGGGAGATGTGCCTGTTATGTTCACCGGCGGCAGCGAGTCTTCGGTTAACCCAATCAGCGTGGCCGGATTCAGCGCCCTGAAAGCGCTGTCAACAAACGTTGACAATCCCGAAACGGCATCACGCCCGTTCGATGCCACTCGAAATGGTTTTATTATCAGCGAGGGAGCGGCTGTCCTTGTAATCGAAAGCCTTGAGCACGCCCAAAAGCGTGATGCAAATATCATCGGCGAGATAATATCCTACGGAGCCAGCGCCGATGCCTACCATATGACTCAACCCACTGAAACCGGCGAAGGCGGTGTGCGTTCCATGAAACGCGCTATAGAACGCGGAGGAATAGAACCGACGGATATCGGCTATATTAACGCTCACGGCACTTCGACCCAACTCAATGATAAAATGGAAACCTGCGCTATCAAAAGCGTTTTCGGTGAATACGCTTATAAAATCCCTGTCAGTTCCACCAAATCCATGACAGGCCACCTTGTAGGGGCCGCGGGAGCATTGGAAGCCGCTATCTGCGCGATGGTGATCAAAAACGGAATAATCCCGCCCACCATCAACCTGATGCATCCTGATCCCAACTGCGATCTTGATTATGTTCCTAATAAAACACGCAAAGGCGAGGTAAAATTCGCGCTTTCCAACTCGTTCGGTTTCGGAGGACATAATTCGACACTGATACTGAAGCACTATAGTGAGGCAGGCATTTGAACCGCTGCCGCTGGCACGTTCTGCCTGAAATACCGGCGGGGCATCCCCTTCACAAAACAGAATATTCGCCGCTGTTAAGGCAGCTTCTTTTCAACAGAGGGTTGACCGAACCGGATGCTGCAGAAAGGTTTTTCATCGCCGATAGCCGTTTGAGCGGAGACCACTGGACATTGCCGGATATCGATAAGGCTGTCGGGCGCATACAGAGAGCCTTGCTCGGCGGTGAACAAATAGCAATCTACGGCGATTTCGACGTGGACGGCATCAGCGCTACCGCCGTACTGGTAAAAGGTTTGGAGTTACTGGGCGGTCATGTCATGCCTTATATCCCTCATCGCCTGCAGGAAGGACATGGCCTCAACAGTTATGCGCTGGCTGAACTTAAAGAGCATGGCGTTAGCCTGATCATCACGGCAGACTGCGGCATTACAGGCACAGCGCAAATGCGAGAAACACATAATTCACACCTTCCTCCGATAGATATGATTATCACCGATCATCATCTGCCTCTCGAAGAACTCCCTCCCGCAATAGCTATTGTTGATCCCAAACGCAAGGATTCCCGCTATCCTTTTGACGATCTTGCAGGCGTTGGGGTAGCTTTCAAGGTTGTTCAGGCGCTATATGATGGTCTTGGCAAGATAGAGGAAACAAAACAATTTCTCGACCTCGTAGCACTGGGGACAGTGGCCGACATGATGCCTCTTACAGGCGAAAACCGCTATCTTGTAAAATCAGGGCTGGAGCAATTGAGAAATACCAAACGCCCCGGCCTTATAGAGCTGGCAGCGCAGGCCAATATAAAACTGGGGAAAGCAGACGCGCAGACCATTTCTTTCGGGCTGGCGCCGCGGCTCAATGCCGCCGGCAGGCTGGAACACGCCATCTCCGCCTACAACCTGCTGGTAACGGAATCACAGGAGGAAGCGCATAAACTGGCATCGGCGCTGACAGAACAGAATACAGAGCGGCAGCGTTTGACCACAAATGCGCTGGCGCATGCGCGGGAACAGGTACAGCATAAGGGCATATCACATATCGTCATAGCCAGCGACAGCGGATATGCCGGAGGCATACTTGGACTGGTTGCGGGGCGATTATGCGAAGATTTCTATCATCCTGCTATAGTAATGCAACTGGGAGAGGAAGTATGTCACGGCAGTTGCCGCAGCATACCCGAATTTAATATTACCGAAGCCATCGGCAAATGCTCAGACCTTCTGAGCCGCTTCGGAGGGCATGCGCAGGCAGCCGGATTTACCATCCCGTCTTCTAATTTGCAAGCATTCGAAGAACGCATCAACGATATAGCAAAACTGGAGTTATCCGCGCTTGACCTGCGCCCACAGATAGATATAGACGCATCCGTTCATTTCAAAGAGCTAACCGGAGAAAACTACGCTCAACTGCAGAGATTGGCTCCCTTCGGCATGGCGAATGCCGCTCCGGTGTTCTTATCCCAAAAAACACGCATTGCCGATTGCCGCACTATGGGAAACACAGGCGCTCATCTACGCTTCAAACTAAAACAGGATACCAGCCTGTGGGATGCGGTGGCCTTCGGCATGGGAGAGCGCCCGGTAGACATGCAGCAACCGCTTGACATCGTGTATAATCTGGAACAGGACGAATGGAACGGGGAATCCAGACTCCGGTTGAATATCATGGATTTCGCGCCTTCCGGCGAAAACATATAACAGGAGAGTGTTTATGAGCCAACCGCTGGCTATAATCATCGCACTGACGGCAGCCTACTTTCTTGGCTCTATTCCCAGCGCCTACCTGATGGGCAAAATGCGCAAGGGAATAGATATACGTACTGTCGGCAGCCACAATATGGGCGCCATGAACAGCATCTACAACCTCGGGTTTATCTACGGAGTCATCGTGCTTTTTTGCGACCTGGGTAAAGGTTTCGCTGCAGTAGCACTGGCGCACTGGCTTGGCAAGGGATTCGATGTTTCATGGTGGATATATATCGTAATGGCAGCCGGTTTAATCTCGGTTCTCGGGCATAATTTCCCTGTCTGGCTCAAATTCAAAGGTGGCAAGGGCGGGGCTACCGTCATAGGGGTTATATTGTACTTCATTCCCTGGGGATGGCTAATTGGTTTCAGTATATTCCTTATACTTCTGGCACTTACGCGCGTGCCTACCATCAGCTACGGGCTGGCCATGATCAGCTTTCCTTTTATATCATGGCTTATATACGATAATATCCCCTGGACAATTTTTTCCGCACTGCTTATGCTCATACCCTTCATCAGCTATATCCCGCGCCTGATTGAGATGCGGAAGAAAGGCGGAAGCTGGAAACGCGTTTTCGCACGCAAGAGTGTTAAAGACAGGTTCTAATAGTTTATTATTCATCCACCAATAATTATATAAGAGGGCACGATGTCTAATGCGTGCCCTCTCTTTAATTTGCCAATCAGCGGTTGCTATGTGCTGTCTGTCGTGGAGGGAACAGTTTGCGGAGTGATAATCTCTATTCTTATAGCATGCATATTTTCCGGATGATATGAAGCGGTTGCGGTAATGCCGGAAGGCAATGCGGCCAGTTCGGCCAGCTCCACTTCTTCCCCGTCAAGCACAATTATGGTCTGTGGCGTAATAGTCAAATCAACAGGTTCTGTTTCCCCTTCCGGGATAATGGATATCGTCGATGTCTGCGTGTCCGTTGCGATTACTTCACCTGTTACCGTCTCAACGTTATCAGAGCTTTTAATCGTAATGGTAATTTTCACAACCGGCTTTACCATTATCTTGTCAGAACCTGTGATGTGAACGCTTTTCTGCGCATCAAAATCAAGCTCTATGTCGGTAGTTTCCCCTTCTACTATATCAAAAGGACGAACGAATTTTAGCTCATTACTTGGAACAGTAGCCGCTTGAAGAGGGCCGCCGTCCAGGGCTACTTCTACCGCTTCGATTTCCAGCCGTATCTGTGTATATCGTCCTGCTTCAAGCCCGGCTGTGCCGAGTATTTCATCTATGCCCTGAAGCTGCAGCAAATCGAATGGATTAGGGCCTGTTATGGGAATGGTAATCCACTGGTCTTCTCGTTCCTGTGCCTCATACTGGCTGGCTGTAGCCCCCGACGTGGTTGGGGAGGTTGCGATATTTGCTGCAACAGCTTTGTGAACGCTTATGCCCGATACTGTAACCATAATGCTGGTGACTTCATTTCTGGGCGGGGCATCAGTAACCAGTATGTTCACATATCCGATACCGGAAGAAACATCGCTGAGTTGTGCAGTATTAGTGGAAACAAGCGCAGTGCTGATTGCATCTGTCTCAGATGTTGTCTCGGATGTGCCGATAGTTGTTGAAGAAGCTCCGCATCCCATTGTCGGTAAGGCAAGCAGAAGCATAGCCGTTAATAAAATCAAGCCCTTTTTCATTATAACCACCCCCTGAATTAAACTCTCGATTATAATAACGAAAAAGAGTCATTAAATGTCAGGCGCAGGCTCATGGTTTTTGGGGATTTCCGTTGCCATTGCTTTTCCCTGTATCGGCATTTGAATAGCTGCCCGCCCCGCTTTCATCCAGTTGCGGTTTGAGCATATAACGCAAGCCGGTATTGGGATTGCCAGTCGATATCACTGTAAGGTCGAATACAAAGCCGGTAACACTATCAGCGCTGATATCGAAATCGCTGTTAATCTGCATCTTGTTGCCGGGCAGTTTTATATCAACGGTCTGTCCGGTTGCTTTGAGCACGCCCTTTACATCGGAAACATAGATGAACACCTTGGAATAATGCCCTTGCGGCATATCTCCACGCCAGATAGCCTGTGTCTCTTCGCCCGGTAAAAGCGTCAGGTCAACTGTCTTAATCTCGGGCTCAAACTCTATCCAACCGGAGCCAGTCAACAGCCCCACTTTGTCTATAGTTACATTTACGCTCTCGAAATCAGCTATGGCATTAACCTCATCGCTGATAAGAAATACAAAGTTGCCTTCTGTGCTGGTAACAGGCACCGC
>CAYRSY010000017.1:8035-12750 GCA_964427105.1 uncultured Dehalococcoidales bacterium | reverse complement strand
TCGCTCTTTCCCATGACAGAGGCCGCTTCTTTCGAGCTTAACTCAGCCATAAAACGCAGCCGTATCACTTCCTGTTGCGCAGGGCTTAGAGTCTTCATAGCCTGTTTTACCCTTTCAATTTCAAAAAGCGATTCCGCTGATGTTTCAGGATTAGTCTCCGAAGGCAGATCAATTCCTTCCAGAGTCACCGAATGCTCCTTCGACTTTTTCCTTAAAAAGTCCACTACCAGATTGTGCGCAATGCGGAACAGCCATGCGCTCATGGGCAATCCTTTTTCCTTATACGACGGCAAAGCCTTTAAAGCCTTTAGAAACACTTCTCCTGCAATATCTTCAGATGCAGCCCTGTCACCTGTGCGGGCACACGCGTAACGCGCAATCCTGTCGAAGTACTCTTCGAACATAGCCGTCAGTTCCGCCCTTTTTTCTTCCAGTGTTTCGGCGCTCATGCATTAATCCTCAGGTGCGACTTTCAGTATATCATGCAGCGCCCAAAACAATGCTCCACATTATGTAATAACGTAAAACCAGCCCCTGTGTCAGTAGCCATAATTATCTTCCCAAAAGCAAGAAGGACTGAGCGCGCGCCCAGTCCTTCTTTTTACAAACTGCTTTGCAGATTATTTCAAAGCAGATTCTTTTTGCTTTTTGTATCTATCCTGAGACTCTTTAATATCTTTAAGCGCTGAGTCCAGACTTTCCCATCCCTCGATTCCCGTCTTCTTTTCTTCGAGGTCTTTGTACACTTTGAAGAAGTGCTCGATCTCTTTCAGAAGGTGCGGCGGCGCGTCATCCAGTGTCTGGATATGGTTCCACATCGGATCGTGAATGGGAACGCACAGTATTTTGGCATCCGGCCCTTTCTCATCACGCATGCGGAAAAGCCCTACAGGACGGACTTCTATTAGACAGCCGGGGAAGGTGGGTTCCCAAACGAGCACCAGAGCATCCAGCGCATCACCGTCTTCAGCCAGCGTATCCACGATATAACCATAATCAGAGGGATAGTGCATGGCCGAGAACAACATGCGGTCGAACTTGATTACCTTGTTTTTCTTGTCGTATTCGTATTTGTTCCGGCTGCCCTTGGGTATCTCTACCAGAACATTGACAGTCGGAATTTTTGACTTTTGTGTCATGAACTATATATTCTCCTTATCTTCGTTATCTTTAACTGCTACAAGTTTCATTTTTCTCCTGCGGATTATTATCTGGGAGAAACAGACTACCGCCAGTATAATGCCTATAACCTGCGCCTGTTCCAGTCCGAACATAAACGGCGTTCCCGCGCGCAGGAATCCGATGCCGATGCGCCACAGCGAATACATGCCCAGGTAGAACATGAACTGCACGCCGTCCGGTTTGAATTTGCTGCGGAATATCATTATCACGGCAAATAAGGCCAGCAAAAACAGAATTTCATAGAATTGCGTCGGCTGTACCGGTGTGTTAAGGGGGGCATAGGACCACGGATGCGTATATATGACGTTAAAAGGCGAGCCGTCTATTGCTTTCCCGTAGCAGCAACCATTAAAAAGACAACCCACCCTGCCCAAAGCCTGCGCTATTATAATGCCCGGAGTGATTACATCCGTCAGGTAACTGTAGTTCAATTTGTGAAAGCGGCTGTAAATCCACACGCCTATAGCCGCGCCGATAATCGCCCCGTATATTGTCAGCCCTTCCCCGCCGATTATGCTTATCGGATTTGAAAAGTAACGATTTATATTATCAGCTCCATCTATAACGTGCAGTAACCGTGCAAAAATAATGCCCGACGGAATGCCCACCAAAGCGCCGCCCATAAGGTCATCATATGTGAGTTTGGCGCCGCGGCGTATCTGGTTCATTGTCCACAGAATAAGCACCAGCACCCCCAGCGACATCATGACGCCATACCAGCGGACTTCGGTTCCGCCGATATGCCACAGAACAGGATTGATATTTATTTCTATCGCATTCATTGTCACTCCATGAATCTTGATTTGCGCTTTTTATATCGCTGTATATCAGCAATTATACCGTAGATTTGTTTTTATTGCTCTCATGCCCATCATTTTCGTCAATGCACGACAGCAATTCTTCCAGTAATATTGCAGCACCCCGTTTATCCAGAGGCTTATTGTTATTCCCGCATTTAGGCGACTGTATGCAGCTCGGGCAGCCTTCTTTGCACGGGCATTCTTTTATAGCTGCCAGCGTAGCCTGCCATAACTCGCGCACCAGTTCAAAACCCTTTTCGGCAATGCCCACGCCACCGGGACAAGCATCGTAAATGAATATTTGCGGCTTTCCGGTATCCGGGTGGAGAGGGGTGGAAAGCCCGCCGATATCGTTACGGTCGCACATGGCGAACAGCGGCAAAATGCCTATAGCGGCATGCTCGGCTCCGTGTATGCCTCCGGCAAAATCCAATCCATCGCCGGCGATACGGTTAATCGCCTCTTGCGGCAGTCCAAACCATAATGCTACCGTGCGGAAATGCTGCGTTGGAAGATCGAGAGGCTCTTCGCCAAGAATCTCTTCCGTAAACTGGACCTTTTTCCTGAAGCTGACCACGTCCACGCTTACTTCCGCCTCTCCCAGGCATACTTCAAGCAAACCGAACGTTTTCTTTTTATGCGTATTTAATATGCGGACATCCGTCAGTTCTTTGGCGACAGTATAATAGGCAGCCGCGGTAGATTCCGCCTTGATAGTTTTGGAAGCCAGATCGAAATCGGTGACGACATATCCCTCTCCCTGATGCAGATATACCGCTCCGAGGTGCGCCTGCATAAAGGCATGGGAGGTTTCCAGCGTCTCCAGCAGCTTCCCTGTTCTGGCTTCGATAAGGGAGAAATGGTCGGCTGAAGCCGAACGAATGCTCACGTCGCCGGCTGGATAGGACAATGACGGAGACAGGAACAATCTCCCCCGGCGTTCTTTCAGCAATCCCTCTTCCAGCAACCGCGCTGTTTCCACTTTCATGGCTTCGCCGAAGAAGTTCTGGTCTCCGCGCGTCAGCGCTATCTCCCAGGCGGCGCACAGCAGATGGCTGCGCAGTATATGCGGATTTTCCGGATTTACCAGCGCGTTCTCGAACCCCCTGCCGAAGAAAAACTCCGGCTGGCGCATGAGATACTGGTCTAAAGGGTTATCCAGTCCAACGAGAAATGAGAGCGAGCGGTCTTCGCGCCTGCCGCTCCTGCCTGCCTGCTGCCACGTGGATGCAATAGTGCCGGGATAACCCGTCAATACTGTCGCGTCCAGGTCGCCGATGTCCACGCCCAGTTCAAGAGCATTGGTAGCCACTACTCCAATAAGCGCGCCGCAGGCAAGTTCACGCTCAATTTGCCGCCTTTCTTCCGGAAGATAGCCTGCGCGGTAGGTCTTTATACGTTTTGCGTATGCAGGAGCTATCTCTCCCAGCCTGTCGCGGGTATAGTTCGCCAGAAGCTCGGATAAACGGCGCGTGCGGGTGAAGCAAATTGAACGTATGCTCTCACTTATAAGATGGCTGAACAACAATGAGGATTCGCTGTTGGCGCTGCGCCGTATGCCCCTATCCTCATCTATAAGCGGCGGGTTCCAGAATATAAAATCCTTGCCGCCTTTGGGGGAACCGTCGTCGCTCACCACCTTAAACGGCATCCCTGTTAAACTGGAAGCATGTTCTTCCGGATTCTCTATGCTAGCCGAACTCAGTATGAATTGAGGGCTGGAACCATATGCCTGGCATAACCGCCTCAAGCGTCTTAACACCAGCGCGACATTGGAGCCGAAAACGCCGCGATAGGCATGCGCTTCATCCACCACCACAAAGCGCAGGTTGCGTAAAATCCTGTCCCACGATTTGTGGTTGGGAAGTATGCTTACATGCAGCATATCGGGGTTGGTTATAATAAGCCGCGCGTTGCGGCGTACAGCAGCACGCTCAGAGCCGGTGGTATCTCCGTCAAAGGTATCCACCTCGTCCGCCCTGATTATCGAAGGGGTAAAAAGATGCCTTATCCTGCCAAGCTGATCCTGTGCCAGCGCCTTGGTCGGGAAGAGGTATATTGCACAGGAACGCGGAGTTTCCAGCATCGCCTGCATCACGGGGAGGTTGTAACACATGCTCTTGCCGGACGCCGAAGAAGTGGACACCATGACATTTTCACCGCGCCGTATGCGGTTTATAGCCTCTGTCTGGTGGGAATAAAGGGGATACAGACGGTGAAGCTCCAGAGCGGACTGAAGACGGGCACCCAGCGGCGTATCCAGCACGCCGTAGCGGGCGGGGCGGGGCGGAATTTCCTGCTGATGGCATATCTGCCCGTCATAGAAGGATTGCTTTTTCAGCCGTGCCAGAAAATCCACAGTATCGAACATTATGCAAACTTTACAGGGGAATTATTTCTATCTCGTAATCCAGCAATTCCATCTCGAACTTTCCGCCCTCCACCAGATTAACGCATTTGGATAAAACCTCGTTGGTGAAGCGCTGGTCATTGCTGACAACGCAGACCGCAATGGCGGCAAACTGCCAAAGGTCGTTGTCGGCCACTTCAGCGGCGGAGACATTGAAGCGGTTGCGAAGCTGGGCGATGATTGACTTGAGCACCTGCCGCTTGCCCTTGAGCGACATATTCTCCGGCAGGCGCAGATGGATTTTTAACACTCCGATGTTCATAAGCCAACAATTCGAGAGGTACCTGTCAAGATTATAGCAGATGGGAGGAAGTTAGTAGTTA
>CAYRSY010000017.1:6574-7935 GCA_964427105.1 uncultured Dehalococcoidales bacterium | reverse complement strand
TTCAGCATTTCCGCCCTCACTCCTGCCTTGCGACACAGGAGAAAGGCAATCGTAAAAGTCCATCTATATTCGTTTCGTTTCCACGGATAACCCTCAAACGAATTATGATTCCACATACATTATCGTCATCCTGTTTATAACTTGATTTACACTCGCGTTTTAGTTATGTTATAATTTACAGATTAAATGAGAAGAAGAATAACGGGAGAACAAGTTGTTAGACTTACAAAAGAAAACTGAAATTATCAAAACCCACGGCCGCCACGAGGGAGACTCCGGTTCAACCGAGGTGCAGATCGCCATTATTACCGAGCGCATCAAGGAACTGACCCGGCACATGACCGCTTTCAATCATGACTTCCACTCCAAGCGTGCCCTGCTTCGGCTTGTCGGACAGCGCAGACGGCTGCTGGCTTACCTGCAAAAGGAAGACATCAACCGCTACAAGAATCTTATCAAGGCTCTTGGTCTGCGCAAATAACTTCTCTTTCACCAGAATAAACGACAAGGAGGCAGCAAATGGCTAAACCGTTTGCAGTTGAGGCTACTATCGGTGGCCGTAAACTCACTATAGAAACCGGTAAGCTGGCACAGCAGGCGAACGCCGCCGTCAGTTTACGTTATGGAGATACAGTAGTTCTGGTAACCACCTGTGTCAACCCCCAGCCACGCGAGGGGGTTGATTTTTTACCGTTGACTGTTGATTATGAGGAAAGGCTCTACGCCGCAGGCAAGATACCCGGCGGATTCATCCGCCGTGAAGGACGCCCCAGCGAAGAAGCCACCCTTACCAGCCGCCTTACTGACAGGCCGTTGCGCCCGCTGCTTCCCAAAACCTGGCGGCGCGAGATACAGGTCATTATCACCGTGCTTTCAGCCGACCGCGAAAACGATCCCGATACCCTTGCCATACTCGGCGGCTCTTGCACTCTGGGCATGTCATCAGTGCCTTTCGACGGCCCGGTAGGCGCATGCCATGTCGGCTATATCGATGGTCAGCTTGTGCTTAACCCCACACTCCCCGATATGGAAAAAAGCACGCTTGATCTTGTAGTAGCCTCAACCAAAAAAGCCGTAGTAATGGTAGAAGCCGGCGCCAAAGAGGTATCCGAAGATATAGTTACGGCAGCGATGAAATTTGCTCACGAGGCCAATCAGGAACTTATTGCGCTGCAGGAACAGATTATAGCCGCTGTTGGCAGTGAAAAAGAAGAAGCGCCCAAGGCTGTTTCCAACGACGAACTTAAAGCAGAAGCCGAGCGCATACTTAACGGCAGGCTCTGGGGGGCTCTCGACCATGCCACCAAGGCAGAACGCGAACCGGAACTTAACGCGCTTAAAAACGAACTTCTGACCGCCCT
>CAYRSY010000017.1:0-6474 GCA_964427105.1 uncultured Dehalococcoidales bacterium | reverse complement strand
ATGAGCTCATCCGGCTCGACCTCGATGGCCAGCGTCTGCGGTTCCACCCTTTCACTGATGGATGCCGGCATACCTATAAAAGCGCCGGTTGCGGGCATTTCCATGGGGCTGATTACAGGCGATAACGGCGAGTGGGTTGTGCTGACCGACATCGAGGGCATGGAAGATAACTACGGCGACATGGACTACAAAGTAGCAGGCACCACCCAGGGCATCACCGCCCTGCAGCTTGACATCAAGCTCAAGGGCGTCAGCCTGGAAATGCTTGAAAAAGCCATGTGGCAGAGCCGTGATACCCGGCTGTTCATATTGGAAACCATACGCGGCGCTATACCGCAGAGCCGCACAGAGCTTTCCAAGTACGCTCCGCGAATGTACAAAATGGTAATTGCCCAGGATAAAATCGGAACAGTCATCGGTCCAGGGGGCAAAACCATCCGCTCTATTACGGAGGAGTCCAAAGCGACTGTTGACATTGCCCCTGACGGCACGGTGGTAATCGGCGCCACAGATGAGGATTCCGCAAAGAAAGCCATGAAGATGATCGAGGATCTCACACGTGAAATCAAGGTAGGCGAGGTCTTCACCGGCAAAGTAGTGCGTATCATGAACTTCGGAGCTTTTGTTGAACTTGTACCCGGCAAGGACGGCATGGTGCATATCTCTGAACTGGCCGACCGCCGCGTTGACAAGGTTGAAGATGTTGTTAAAATAGGCGACCAGATTCAGGTCAAAGTCATAGAGATCGATAATCAGGGACGCATTAACCTTTCAAGGCGCGTGCTTCTTGACAAACCATCATCCGAAAATGGCGATGGAGAAGACGGAGCGCCTACATTCCGACCGCACGGTGGCCGGCCGCCGTCCTTCGGAAGGCCGCGCTAATAAATTTTCAGAGGTATTTGCCATGCCTAAAATAAAAGTCATGGTACACGGCGCTTCAGGCAAGATGGGGCAAACAGTAATCGCGGCTCTTTCACAGGAGCCCGATATGGAGCTGGTTGGAGCAGTCGATATCAGAGCCGCCAGCAACAGTTTTATCCTGCCTGACGGTCGCTCAATCCCGCTTTCAACAGATATCGCCGCCGCTATCGACATGTGCAGCCCCGATGTTATCGTTGATTTCAGCACAGCGAAAGCCATACAGCCGCTGGCACAGGCTGCCCTCAAAAAAGGCGTAATGCTTGTAAGCGGGACAACAGGATTATCGCAAACCGAGCTCTTCGAGATCGATACTCTGGCAAAAGAGAATAATGTCGGCGCTATAATCGCATCCAATTTCGCTATCGGCGCACTGGTGATGATACATATGGCGAAAATAGCGGCGAAGTATTTCGACTATGCCGAGATTATCGAAGAACATCATCAATTCAAGCTGGACGCGCCTTCCGGGACGGCGCTTTCCACTGCCAGAGCTATGCTTGAAGGACGCGGCAAGCCATTCATCGCTCCCGAGCAGAAGGAAGGCGTTCAGGAAAGCCGTGGACAAAAACTCGATGGAATTGCGATACATAGCGTCAGAATTCCCGGAATAGTCGCACGCCAGGAAATACTGCTGGGCGGCATGGGGCAAACCCTGAGCATCAAACATGATGCCATCAGCAGGGATTGTTATATGCCGGGCGTATTGCTGGCGGTCAGAGAAGTATCAAAACATACCGGCCTTATTTTCGGGCTGGAGACTTTATTGGGATTATAGGAGGGTAAATGAACGGATACAGGGTGGCAATCGTGGGCGCCACCGGCCTTGTCGGCGGTGAATTTATCAAGGTTCTCGAACAGCGCAACTTCCCCGTGCGCACCATGCAGATGTTTGCCTCGGATCGCTCTGCCGGCAAAAAACTTTTTTTCGCTCACGAAGAATATGAAGTGAAGGAAACATCGCCGGATTCTTTCCGCGATGTTGATATTGCCCTCTTTTCTGCCGGAGCTGATATATCGCGTTACTTCTCGCCCATTGCCGCCCGCTCCGGGGCCGTAGTGATAGATAACAGCGCCGCTTTCCGCATGGATGACAATGTGCCGCTGGTGGTTCCCGAGATAAACCCTGAGGATATTAAAAACCACAAAGGCATAATTGCCAACCCTAATTGTTCTACAATACAGATGGTAGTCGCTCTTAACCCCTTGCACAAAGTTAATCCCATAAAACGGATTATAGTTACAACCTTTCAGGCCGTATCAGGCACGGGTTCGGCAGCCATCGAAGAACTCACCAGCCAATCCAGGGGAGTGCTGGCAGGGCAGGATGTCGTGCCGCACGTCTATCCGCACCAGATCGCCTTTAACGTTCTTCCGCATATAGATGTATTTCTTGACAACGGCTATACCAAAGAGGAATGGAAGATGGTGGAAGAAACACGCAAGATAATGCATGCCGGAGATGTCCTGGTATCGGCCACCTGCGTTCGCGTTCCTGTATTTTTCGGCCACAGCGAAGCGGTTAACGTAGAGTTCACCAACTCGATTTCCCCAGACGAAGCCCGTCACATACTGGCGCAGGCTCAGGGCGTGCGGGTGCTGGATGATCCCGGCATCAGCCTTTATCCTCATCCCTGCATGGCCGCCGGAACTGACGATACTTTTGTTGGGCGCATACGCCGCGATGTTTCAACTCCTAACAGCCTGGTAATGTGGGTCGTTGCTGACAATATACGCAAGGGAGCGGCACTCAACGCAGTCCAGATAGCAGAAGAGATGATACAGCGCGACTGGCTGCACCCTGGAGGTTAAAATGAAAAGCGGAAAAGAACTGGGACGCCTTATAACGGCGATGGTAACCCCTTTCGATGCTAACGGCGAGGTAGATTACGAACAGGCGAAGAAACTGGCTAAAGCGTTGATAGATTCCGGCAGCGACGGCATCGTTGTTGTCGGCACCACCGGCGAATCGCCTACCGTAACCTGGGAAGAAGAACATAAGCTGTTTCGCGAGATAGAATCGGTTGTGGGCCAGAGCGGCTCGGTTATAGCCGGCACCGGCTCCAACTCCACCGAAGAAGCCCGCGAGAACACCATACGTGCCGAAAAATGGGGTGTTGACGCCTGCCTGCTGGTAGTGCCATATTACAACAAACCGACTCAGGAAGGCCTCTACCAGCATTTCAAGGCTATCGCAGAAAGTACTGCGCTACCCTGCATTCTTTACAACGTGCCTTCGCGCACGGTAACCAGCCTTGCGGCTGATACAGTTATACGCCTTAGCAAAATCAAAAACATCGTCGGCCTGAAAGAAGCATCCGGCGATATGGAACTGGCAGCCAGAATTATTCGCGGCGTAGGCGAAATAAGAGATGACTTCGTGGTATGGAGCGGCAATGACGGCGACACGCTGCCCATGATGGCGCTTGGCGCTTACGGCGTAATCAGTGTTGCTTCACACCTTGTAGGGAAACAGATAAAAGAGATGATAATGAGTTTTGCGGAAGGAAACACTATCAGGGCAGCTGAAATTCACCGCAACCTCGTTCCTTTATTTAAAAACCTTTTTATTGTCTCCAATCCTATTCCTTTGAAATTTGCCCTTAATCACGTTGGTTTCCGCGTAGGTGGATTGCGCTTGCCGCTGACGGAAGCTGATGATAAAACCGCGGCTATCGTAAGAGAAACGCTGCAAAATTACGTTATAGATCTGCCAATATAAGCAGATTTATAAACATGAGCCCTTTTTCCATCTCATATCAGCGGACTTGAAAGAATATGTCAGCCCTTAATGGTCTGTTAAATATTGACGCACCTCTTATCGAGCCGGCGTCCGTGACATGCGCGCGGGCATTCGAAGGCGACCCCATGACGGCCTGGATGATACCAGACGAGAAAAAACGCAGCAATCTGCGTTATGCTTTCGAAATGATTTTAAATCTCTCTGTCATGGGAGGGGCGGAGGCTTATACCACTTCTCCTGATTGCGAAGGTGTAGCCATCTGGATGCCCGCAGGGACCAAACAATCCCTCAATATGCTTTTGCGGGCTGGATACCCTTATTTGCCGCTACGTTGCGGCTGGCGATACTTCATATTGGATGCCAGAAGCTTGTCTCTTTGTGAAAAACTAAAGAAAAAATATGCGCCTAAACACCATTGTTATCTGGCGGCACTGGCAGTATCGCCTAAACATCAGGGCGAAGGCATTGCCAGCGCACTGCTTAAACCCATGCTGGCAAAACTGGACGAAGATGGGACTCCATGTTATGTAGAGACGCAAAATATGAAAAATGTTGCAATGTATCAACACTTCGGCTTTAAACTGCTGCACGAGGACAGGATACCTGGAGGCGATTACCCTGTATATATTCTTCTGCGCCAGAACTGAGTGAGAGAACTTGCAGCCGTTTGCGGATAGATGGTATCCACCTGGTTTATGTAGTAATTCAATATAATATCTGCGGCGCTTGATATGCGATATATCTCTTTTCGCTGGTTTTGATATAATCCGTGATATAATTCGCTGGATTTTTTGATATTTTAGTTCTCAAGTTGTTGAATTAAGTATTTTTACAGAGTAAAATACATGCAATTTGTTATTTAACAAATACTGGAAGGAGGAAGTTAATTGATAGATTACCAAAATGCCCCTGCGCCATCCGAAAAGAAAAGCGGCGGCAGTCCCATCATGATGATTATTTCGGGAGTGCTGGTAGTTGCGCTTATAGTCGTAGGAGTGCTCTACGGTATGGAGATAGGCAAACTCAACAAGGCTAATGAGAATATTGCCTCTCTCGAAGCCAATGTAGCCAGTCTTGAAACACAACTGGCCGCCGAAAAAGCCAATGTAGCCAGCCTTCAAGCCGATTTAGCCGCAGAACAGGCAAAGGTTACAAAGTTGACCGCGGATCTGGCCACCGCCAACGACAATATAGCATCACTTGAGGATGACCTAAGCGCTGCAGAATCGAATATTGCCAGTTTGACATCCGACCTGGCAGATGCCGAAGCAGAAACTGCAGCGACACAGGCAAGCCTCGATGAGGCCAGTTCAGATCTTGCCGCGGCGCTTGTTGCAAATGAAGAATTGGGTGATGAACTTACAACTATAAAAGCCCCCAGGCATTTCAATTCGGTTTCCGAACTCAATGCGTTTTTAGCGAATGATAACACGGACACCCTTTATGCCAGTCAGACGCCATTAACAAGAGTTTATGTTCTTCAGGTACGGGCTTTAAGAGAAGGATATATTCTATCGGCCTTAACATACATGACCAGTACAACAACTTTCAGTTCATATTGTCTGGCCTTGATAGATGACACTTTGTACGCAATTAACACTTATAATGATACAGTTGCGCCTTATATAGCGGGCATTATATCCCCCCCCCCATCTCAACCACTACCATTTGAATAAAACATATCCAAACAAAAAAGGGGAGCGATATCGCTCCCCTTTTTTATCTAACCTGAGAATACTAGATTACCGGTTTTATCTGTATCACCTGTTCGCGAGAAGGCCCGCAGCAGGCCATATTCACAGTGCAGCCCATCAGCTCTTCGATGCGCTTCACATACTGCTGCGCTTCTACCGGCAAATCCCCAAAGCTTCGCACATGCGTTATGGGTTTGCGCCAGCCGGGCAATTCCTCATATACAGGCTTGCATTTATCAAGCTCGGCTACACTTGCAGGGAAATAATCTATGCGCTTGCCGTCAAGTTCATAGGCCGTGCATATTTTCAGCACAGGCATAGTGTCAAGAACATCCAACCTGGTAAAGGCAATCCCTGTCAGGCCATTTATACGGCAACTAAAACGCGCCGCCACAGCATCGAACCAGCCAATGCGACGGGGACGCCCGGTCGTAGTGCCATATTCGTGTCCAATATCACGGATTTCCTGTCCAACTTCATCCAGCAGTTCAGTCGGCATTGGGCCATTGCCGACACGCGTGCAATAAGCCTTGAAAATACCAAGCGAGCAATCTATTTTGTTAGGCGCTATTCCTGCTCCCAAACAACCTCCGGCGGTAAGAGGAGATGACGAGGTTCCATAGGGATAGGTACCGAAATCAGGATCGAGCAAAGCTCCCTGCGCGCCTTCCAATATAATGAATTGCTTTCGTCCTACAGCCTCGTCAAGAAGCGAAACCGTATCTTTTATAAAGGGTGACAGGAAATCGGCATACTCACAATATTGAGAATATATCTCATCCAGTGAAACAGGAGCGGCGCCATACACCTTTGTGAAAAGGGTATTTTTGCCGTCAATTACCATTGCCAGTCGTTCTTTTAGAGATTCCTTGTCCAGCAGGTCACACATGCGAATGCCAAGGCGATTGGTTTTGTCCGCAAAAGCCGGTCCGATGCCGCGTTTGGTGGTGCCCAGCGCTTTTCCCGCACGCGATTTTTCTTCAAGCTCGTCAAGAATGATATGATAAGGCATAACCAGATGAGCCCTGTCGCTTATAGCCAGACGGCTGGTGTCCACTCCGGCTTTATTAAGCATGGCAATTTCGTTCATCAAAACTGCAGGATTGATAACCACGC
>CAYRSY010000016.1:0-21788 GCA_964427105.1 uncultured Dehalococcoidales bacterium | reverse complement strand
CTTCATAAGCCCTCACTTTTATTGCGATAGCAGACCGCCGTCTCTTTTAATATCGGGAGCGGCGGTCTGCGTTTTACACCCTTGCCCCTTTGGTGTAAAACAGGCACGAAGAGGGGCGGTTAGCTCAGTGTTTAGAGCTCTTGCTTCACCCCCTGATTCTATTACGACTGGCGAAGGGACTAACCTGGGAGCAATTGACCAAGCTACTGAACACAAAACAGAAGAGCATCGCCAGGCTGGAAAGCGGCAGTTCACTACCGTCTCTATCTACTCACAGGAAGGTAGCGGAAGCACTTGATGCCGAAGTAGAAATAAATTTACTACCCAGGCACAAATCCACAAGGAAGGCCTAACGGCGCAGTCAAGCTTTTAAACAGCTTGGTAACTCCTACAGCACAAGAGGCTTAGGGAAAGGGTATATCCATAACTCTTGACACACTTTATAAGCCAGTATAGTATGTGGGCGTCTGTCAAAATTTGCTGCTCCAGTTGGAGGCAACCATGGCCATCAAGAAGATAGCCAAGCAGTTCCTGTCTCAACCAGCCGAGAAAAACATCATGCTGAGAAGCCAACTGAAGATGCTTCGCGCTGAATTGAGCCAGATTAAAGAATCCTATAAAAATTTACAAGACGAGTACCAGCAGTTGCTCAATTATGAGAGCCATGGTATCCGTATGATAAACAAAGACTTTACAGTTCGTCTCGTCAATCAAACATTTACCCGCATGTCCGGCACGATGTCCGGGGAATTCATAGGCAAGAAGTGCTATGAACTTTTCCCCGGGCCCTACTGTCATACGCCAAATTGCAGGCTGATGCGTATCCTTGGAGGAGAAAGCTTTATTCAAGATGAAATAGAACGTGTTAAACCGGATGGGCAGGTTATCCCTTGCATCGTCAACGCTGCTCCTTTATGCAACAAAAAGGGCGAACTGGACGGGATAATCGAAACATTCACGGATATCACCGAAAAACGTCAACTTGAAGGACAGGTGGAAGAATCTGAAGAGCGATATCGGGCGTTAGTGGAATTAGGGTCAGAGGCAGGCGAGGCCATCGTTATGCTGCAGGATATAGACGGGGTGGAAGGACTACAAACATTCGTCAGTGATCAGTGGCCACGCATTACAAAATATTCCAAAAATGAACTGTTAGGAATGTCATTTTTCAAACTACTCAATGCAAATGATAGGCAGTATTCGATTGATAGGCATCGGGAAAAGATGGCTGGACATTCTGTACCAGGTATATACAATATGGCAATATCACGGAAAGATGGAATGCCAGCCAAGGTTGAAATAACCGGCGCATATACCAATTATCAGGGTAAACGCGCGAATGTACTGTATATTAGAGATATTACCGAGCGTGATGCCATACAAGCAGCTTTGAGTGCTTCAGAAGAAAGATACAGGGGGCTTTTTCAGAATGCTCCTGTTGGAATCATGGAGATAGACTATTCAATAGTCAAACAGTATTTCGATACATTAGCAAATAGAGGTGTCACAAATTTTAGACAGTATTTTATGCATAATCCAGAAGAACTCTGGCATTGTATAGAGTTAGTTCAGACTGGCAATATCAATGAATGGATAATCCATAAGTGGGAAACACAGACCAGAAAAGAATTTACAAACCATCTTATTTCCTCACACCACAAACAACTCAAGACAGGGGCTTTCAGAGAATCAATAATTGGGCTTGCTGAGGGGAAGATTCATTTCGGTTTTGAAGAAAAAATCGATACGGCAAAAGGCAATCAGAAATATCTGAAAGCACAGATTTCTGTTTCTCCCGGATATGAAGATTCTTTAGCCAGGGTATATGTTTGTTTTCTCGACATCAGCGATCTTAAAGAAGCCGAGCATAAATTAAAACAGTATCAAGAACACCTTGAAGATATAGTTAAAGGCCGTACCCAGCAGCTCATGTCGGAAATTGAGCGCAGGAAACAGGCTGAACAAGCATCGGGGGTCCTCTACCTTCAGGAAAAAACATTACGTAAGCAACTCGAAGAGCAAAACAAACAAAGGAATGAATTTGTCAGGGCTTTGGTGCATGAGATCAAGACCCCGCTTACATCCACCATGGCAGCCAGCGAGTTGTTGCTGGCTAATGCCCCCGATGAGATTCAGCAACGTTTGGCTCATAACATACACGAAGGCACCTTTGAGCTTAATGCCAGAATTGACGAGCTTTTCGACCTGGCAAAAAGCGAAATCGGCATGCTTAAGGTTAAACCGGCCATGACAGATCTAAAACATCTCCTTGACGAGGTGCTGGAGACAATTCTGCCTCTGACCCAGATCAAATGCCAGAGCCTGACGAGTGAAATTGACCCGTCGTTGCCTGAATGTTCGATAGATGCCACCAGAATAAGGCAGGTGCTCCTTAACATACTGAACAATGCCGTTAAATTCACCCCACATCATGGGAAAATAACATTGTCCGCTGATAATCTATGCATGTCTTTCCAAATTAAAATAAGTGACAATGGCCCCGGTATCTCAAAAGAGGAACAGCGGTACCTCTTTGAACCTTACCATATTCTGGATGTTAAAGCTGAACGTTTCAGCGGATTAGGGCTAGGATTATCTATCTCAAAAACGCTTGTCGAACTGCATGGTGGCAGGCTATGGGTAGAGAGCAGAAAAGGCAGGGGTTCCAGTTTCTGCTTCAATATTCCGTATACATTTGCTGAATAAACGCTAGCTTTAAGGGAAGGATAAAAACGATTTATGAAAGCGTTAATAATTGAGGATGATGCGCGCATAGTCGATGTTATCTCGCTGGCATTCCGCATACGCTGGCCTGAATCAAAATTGTTTTCCGCAAATTCAGGGGAACGCGGCATCATGCTTGTTGAAGAAGAATCACCCGATGTGGTAATTCTGGATATAGGGTTACCTGATATCAACGGATTTGAGGTGCTTAAATCAATCAGATTATTTTCATCTGTACCAGTGATTATTCTTACAGTTCTTGGTGAAGAAGAGAACGTGGTAAAAGGATTGGAGCTCGGGGCAGATGAATACGTCACAAAACCGTTCCGCCAGATGGAGTTGCTTTCCCGCGTACAAGCTTTGGTGAGAAGAACTGGTATATTGCAACAAAACTCACCATCGATAACCGTTGGCCATTTGCGTTTTGGCCCTTCTATGGGAACTGTCTTCTCTAATGATGTTGAAATAAAACTTACTCGTACTGAAGGTTTGATCTTGTATTATCTTATGAAGAATGTCAATAAAATCGTTACCTATGCCTCGTTGTCAGAGGTGATGTGGGGACGAGAATACGAAGGGACAACCGAGAGTTTGCGCGTGCACATCCGGCGCTTGCGCGAGAAACTTGAGACAGATCCTTCGAAGCCAGTAATGATTTTAACGCATACCGGGCTTGGTTACATGTTGAGAACTCCAGAAGAAAAACAAGTACAATAACTGCCCGCTACCGCCATTGATTTCAAGCGACATCCGGTGCTGCTTAATAAAATTGTAATATCCAACACTACTTTTCTTAATATCTTTTACTTCCTTCTTAACAACATCTTTATACCCTTCTGCTAGGCTATCTACATCTTCTTTATACAATCATCCAAGTGGTTTGCATTGGGAAGATACCGTATCGGAGTTCATTTGATCCTTGCCGGGAATGTCAAATGGCTTCTTCACCACTGATTTGTTGAATAGTCGTCATTCTGACTTAAGAGCCTTGAGTATTCTGGTCTAGCGACGGGTTTTTATGAATGAAATGCTTAAAGAGTTAAGAACGATGAGAAACGACACTATTCATACTACTATCGCTATCCAGAAAGATACCAAAGAAAGATTGAATAACATTCGTGCCCCAGGTCAGTGCTATGACGGCTTCATAAACGAACTTGTTGAATATTGGGAGAGATACAGGATAGGCAGTTCTCTCTGCGGACCAGGAATACCAGTACATCAGGGTACAAAAAGAAAACAGCCATGATTACCAGTAGCTTGAGAACCACTATCTCAGTAAGCATGAAAACAAAAACAAGATTGGATAAATGGCGAGCAAATGGGCAGTGCTATGACGGCTTCCTTTGCCAGCTTGTTAGTCTGTGGGAACAAACGCACTACAGTAATGACATAGATAAAAAAGAGCCTATTAGACAAAAAGTTCCAATCGTTCGTCAATAAAATTTAACATATAAAAACCATCCATTAGGCCTCAAAACAGATTAAGGAGGTGATGCCACAAGAAAAACATAATTAGATCGATGGTTCCTTGATACAAAAAATGAAGGAGAACAGAATGGCTAAAGAAAAAGAAGAAGCAGTTACATTATCCAGAAGAGAATTTCTCAAAGACGCAGGCTTGATAGTAGGAGGAGCTACTATCGGCTCAATGGCGGTTCTAAGCGCCTGTGGTGGTGATACAGTAACCAAAACGGTTACTACAACTGCCGGAGTCAGCACCAAAACAGTCACCAAAACCGTTGACGGATCAGTTACCCCAATTGGAACAGACGCGTCTACTATTACGATAACAGTCAATGGTTGGACACAGGATTTCCAGGTTACCGCTACGGAAACCATTCGCGATGTTTTGCGTGAGAGATTAGGACTTACATCTATCAAAGACATGTGCAACGGGTGGGGCGCTTGCGGATCTTGCAGCGTCATTATGGATGGCAGACCGATCGTTTCTTGCATGACGTTAGCCATAGAGTGCAATGGCAAAACTTTTGAAACAGCAGAAGGGATTGCAGTTTCTAAACCGAAATTAATCGAGGCTTATGTTATGAATTACTGCATGCAGTGCGGCTATTGCACTCCTGGTTTTGTTGTAACGGCCAAAGCCCTGCTGGATCATAAAGCCAACCCGACTGAAGAAGAAATCAGAGAAGCTTTCAGCGGGAATCTGTGTCGCTGCGGTCCTTATCCCCAGCATGTCGCCGCAGTTAAAGCCGTGATAGGTTAGAGGAGAAATAATATGGCTGAAGAAAACAGATGGTGGCTTTGGACTCCGCCTTCAGGCGGATCAATCGGAAAAACTGGCTTGCGCCGCAAGGATGGCGATGAAAAAGCCAGCGGAAAGGCTATATATTGCCGGGATATTAACAGGCCAGGACAACTGTACGCCAAACAAATGCTAAGTCCGCATGCTCATGCAAAGATCACAAGTATCGACTACAGTGCGGCAGAAGCTTTATCAGGTGTCAGAACGATACTCAAGTGGGACGATGCAGATATCAAGGATCTCGAGATATTCGAAGGATTTCCGCGTGAAAAACGATGGTTTGAAATCATAGAAAACTCGGCTAACTGGTACCCTGCGCCAGTAGGCCCAGTAGTCGTTGCCGATAGCGAACAGATCTGCGATGAAGCGCTGAGATTGATAAATATACAGTGGGAAGAACTGCCTTTTATCCTGGATCCTGAGAAAGCTCTGGAATCTGGCGCTCCCGTATTACGTCCTGATAAAAACCCCGATAACAACATCGAATTGGATATTACTACCAATATCGGCAGCGTTGAAGCGGGTTTTGCCGAAAGCAAAAATATTCTAGAATTTACAGTTAGAAGAGACCAAGAGGATGTTTGGGCTGGTGTGGAAAGCCAGAGCGCTATAGCTGAATGGAGAGGAGATTACCTCGATATATGGCATCACAGCCAGCATCCCACCGAGGTTAGTGAAAACCTCAACAAGATACTTGGGATTCCTATTTCCAAGATAAACATTCACACACCCTATCATGGCGCTACCTTTGGCGGGCAGACATTCCTGCAGCAGGGATCGATATCAGCATTGCTGGCAACTATCGCGGCTAAACGACTTAAAAGGCCTGTTAAATTCCTTTACGATAAAAGCCATTTTGCCGGCAATGAAGAACAATTCGGTTACTACAAATTCAAGGTGGGATACAATGATGACGGTGTGATAAAAGCTGTTGACATGACAACTTATTACACCGCTCAGACTGTACATGATCAACTGGTAAAAATCACCGAATGCACAGGTATCCCCAACTACCATGTACATGATGTACAGCCATTCCTGAGTAAAGGTCAACCTGTGTGTTATAAACACGGAGCACCGGCTTGCACAGTACATCATCAGGTATTTGGACATGTAGCCGCAGCCCTTAAGATGAACCCGCAGGATCTGGCCAGAATCAATGATGGTATTGAAGCCGATGTGTATATCGATTCGGAAGAAGAAAAGGAAATAAGGGAAGAGCAAGGGTTCTCGGAAGCCGACAGCCTCGAACAGGTAATCGAAGCCGGCAATGAACTGGCAGAATGGGATGTCAATTACCATGAGCCCGGTGCCAAGATTCTTCCAAATGGCAAATATCATGGCATGGGTTGGACCTGGAATATCCATTGGTCGCACGGCACAGGGGGCGGAACCAATCCGGGATTAACGATACAGCCTGACGGAACTGCCCGCATACTGGCACGGCGCTCGGATATGGGCGTAGATGCCGAATCGACCTACTGCCGCGTGGTAGCAGATGAAATGGGCATGAAATACGACGATGTAGATTGCAGACCGTTTGATGAATTGCCTGGCTTTGAGCATACTGCCGGCGGCGGTTCTTCCGGTACCGCTGCCAATCTACCAAGCCTTATTGCGACTGCCAGAGCCGCCAAAGCAGGGCTTCTGCAGTACGCAACTACGCCTGTATCTGCAGCCGGAGCAGCACTTTTCCCTGACAAGAAAGCCGAGGATCTGGACATCAAAGATGGCGTAATATTCGAAAGAGCCAATCCGGGGAATACAAAAACGGTTGCAGCAGTGTCTTCAGCTTTCTGGAAAAGTAGCGGACCTGGAGGGCCAACTAATACACCCTTCTTCTATCGTGTAAAAGCTACAGCTCCATCAGTAAAGACGCATGTCTTTGCCCGCCAGGCTTACTGGCAAATTGTCGAGGTTGATCCCGACACCGGCGAGGTTGAGATGAAGAAGATAGTAGTGGTCAACGATGTCGGCCGTGCTATCAGTCCCGATGGTTGCAGAGGGCAACAATTAGGTGGCACTTACATGGGTAACGGCAGAGCAAGAATCGAGGCGCAGTATTACTGCCCTGTAACCGGCGTAAAACTCAACGACAATCTGCTTGGTTACCCTGTGCCGACAATTCTTGATTTGGAAGAAATCGATACCGTTTTAATTGAAAACCGATTGGGATATGGCGCTTACGGTATCTACGGAATCGGCGAAAGCTCATGCGCTAATGGAGCTGCCATCCTGCCTATAGCCATCTACAATGCCATAGGCAAATGGGTGGATTATCCTTGTACTCCTGATAAAATCCTTAAAGCGCTGGGCAAGGCATAGGGAGGTAATAAGATGCAAACATTAAGTAACTACACACACGTGGATGCCAAGACCATAGATGAAGCTGCTTCATTGTTATCCAAGGGACACGCTGAAGCAATCGCCGGTGGCACTGACTTAATCGGTACTATGAGATTCCGCATACTCCCCGACTATCCTCAAACCCTTGTGAATCTCAAGACCATCTCACCCAGCCTGGACTACATCAAGGAAGAGGGTGGGACGCTCAAGATAGGTGCTCTGACCAGGCTTGAGGATATTGCTGTTAGCAGTATTGTTCTGAGCAAATATACTGCATTAGCTCAGGCTGCTGCCAAGACCGCCTCTCCGCACATCAGGGAAACCGGCACTATCGGCGGCAATATCTGCCAGCATAACCGCTGCTGGTATTTCTGGAAGGAAGAGAACCGCTTTAATTGTATCCGCAAGGGCGGCAATATGTGCTATGCCATGGCCGGCGAGAACCGCTATCACTCCATTTTCGGAGCTCTCAAAGCCTGTGTGGCGGTAAATCCCAGCGATACCGCGCCAGCTCTGGTAGCGCTTAATGCCAAAATCGTTACGAATAAAAAGACGATCAACGCTGAAGAGTTCTGGGATTTTGCAGTCCCCGGCTCGACGGTACTGGCAGCAGGCGAAATCGTAAAAGAAATACAGGTACCGACTCCAGCATCAGGCGTCAAGAGCGCGTTTGTTAAGTTCGCACTGCGGAAATCCATTGACTTTCCAATTGCGAACTGCGCCGCAGCTATTGGCGGAGGAGAAGCCCGTATCTGCCTCAATGCGGTTTACAACAAGCCCTACCGGGCCACCAAAGCAGAGGATTCGATCAAGGGCAAGACCATCGACACATCCTCTGCTGATGCGGCCGCAACTGCCGGGGTAAGCGATGCTGTCGCTCTGGCACTCAATAAATATAAAATCTCCGTAGCCAGAGGTGTGCTAAAGCAAGCGATACTAGCTTGTAAGTAGGTTTTGTATTGATGGAATAACCGCTGTATAGGTTATAAAAAAGCAGTCGAAGCGTGTTTCGGGGAACCAGCCAAGTCTGGTTGCCAGGCTGGTTCCCCGAACCGGCATATGCACTTACAATCGATATAGACAAATCATGAAATCAGGTTGATTTTTGTAATGAAGCAAAATCTTGCTAGTATAATACTGTGGTTGTTCCGTTTTACGACCGCAATTACGGCTGTCATTATGGCAGTCTCATTTACAATGCCATGGTGGCTTATCCAGTTATCTGGAAGTTCAGGCTTTGGGACAATTAAAATTTACGCTTTTGGCCTGGAACCAGTAGCATCTATGAACATCGTAATGCAATATCTGGTGAACGATATTACACCTCTTTATCAAACCATACTGGCTTGGCTTTTCCTTAGCCTCAGCATAATAGCAGTCATGTGCAGCACCTGGCTTAAAGGCAAGCTGGGGACACTCCTTTTAGGAGGTGCCGGTATCTCTTTTATTACTTATGCTCTTGTGGCTGTGTTTGTCGTTATTGCCAATCGCGCCGCTGAGTTCAATGTTCCTTTGCAAGGCACTACAAGCCTCACCGATGGCAGTTCCAATGTCAATGTGCGCACATGGCTTGGAACAGGGTCTTATCTGGCATACACTGCCGGAGGACTGTGTCTAATTTTGTCATTACTCTGGGGAATAATTTCAGGAAAATCGAATGCAATATCTAAAGTATTGTATAAAACAAAAGATACGTCATCGCAGTCTTGAATATGCAGTAATATAAATGCCATAGATGAAACAACAGGAGGAAACATGGTTTTAGAAACATGGCAAAACGCTTTCACCAGATTAACGGATTATATTGCACAGCATCCCGAAATTAAAATTGAGCCGGAGTATACGTGTTTGCCTGATGATGTTCGTCCTGAATTTTACCGGCTTTTTAACATTGTGAGAGCAACCTATTTACAGGAGAATTTTACAGGATTATTGGAAGAATCAAACACGCTAAGCCGGCATTACTTGAAGGTAGAGGAGGAAGTGCGAGCACTTTTGGGGCTGGAGAAAATTTCGATGGCTCCTGCTCTACAGGCATTCGTTCTTAATCCCAGTGATGTTTTAATCCGCGTACTTTTCGATCCTTTATTTAATCTGCTGAAAGGGAATATATCCAGTGTAGCCTTTGAACAGGATAATGCTGGAATAATCAAAAAGTCTTTCAAATTTTATTATCAAATGGGATATGAAAAATGGGCAATTCTCTCGCTTTTAAAACTTTTAGAGGCTGACAAGCTCTTTCAGTTGACAGCAAGGGAAGTTTTAAGCGAGACACAAGCGAAGTTGATGTTTAGCAAACCGGATGAGACCATCCCTGAACTGGTGGAATCAAAAGAATTGCATTTTATAGATAATGCGCCCGTAACCCTCACACTGCCCGATTTGATTGTGCATTCGGCCAAGTTGAATAAATATGTCGCTACCAGATCTGCATTAGGGAATCCGCTATCCTTTACATCGAAAAAAACAGGTGCGAGAGAATGGCTGGATTTCGATTACTTCAAGTATTCATGGCTGGGCACAACTCTGGTGTATGTAGCAGATACGCCTGGAGAGGTGGCTTTGATAGCTGATTTCACCCAAATATGCCAGCCGGATTTAATCATTCAATGCAGAGCGATCAATAACTGGTTAGAAGGTAACGAATGGAACCAAATCGAAGCACTGCATAACAATCTTAAACCAATACTGGGGACATCTATAGTATCCCGTTCTTCGGTTCCTGATCATGCCAAGATTGATGCTTGTAACAAAGGTGGCATCAACATGTTAGTGTCTGATTTTAGCCAGGCGAAGCTAGAGCCGATAATTGGTATATTCTATAGCTTAAAGTCCAAGAGTATAAAGCCGGATAGCGGTTCCGTGGATAAACTTGAAACTATTGATAAATAGATATATGTTTGTAGTTATAAGTATGTGAAAAGATAAATTATATACACATTGGGGTTTAAGGATTATTCGGGCAGCAAAAAAGACAAGTAAATTTTCACAAAAGGAGGTATATGCCCGATGTTTACTAATCAATGCAATCTGAAAACAGTAGCAGTTCGGGCATTGCCAATTATCTCGACATTGATTGTGATTGTGTCGGGCACATCTTGTAATTCTCCGGCTGTTTCATCCACTACGACAGAAAGCACTAGTCCTGTTATTTCTACAATCTCTCCTGGAAATTCAGGGCAAATCAATTCGATAGATTTAAATATAAAAAAGGTTATACCAACCGCTGGTATTACGTTCTGGCTTAAACCTCAAGACGTTAACCTCGCCATCGTGGAAACCACTGGCGTTGCGGATATTGCATTATATTTCCAGGAAAAGATAGATGTTGATGGTGTTGTGAAAAAAGGAGCGCTGATACAGGAATGGCATAGCGTTCCTATAGCGCAGGAGAACTACTCTCCCTATCTGGGAGCCGCGGTGGGAATTGAATATAATGATAATATCAAAATTCTTGCGTCATATAATATTTATGGCGTTTTGGTTGTTACGCTGCGATTACCAGACGGCACGCTTATGACAGCGGAAGAAACCTACGTTCCAATATCCGAAGAATATGCCTGCTGCGGCGGTTAGCACAGGGAGATTTATCTTAAAACGCCTGGATTATAGATCATAAAATCGCCGGATACATTGAACTGTTGAATGCGTTCCCTGCCATCAGGCGGTGATACCAAGTGAATAATCTCAAAAGTCATAAATATCTGCTTATCAGGATGCACTGCGGGGTTAAGCTGGCTTTAGCTTTTTTAATGCTACTGGCCTTTGCCTTCAGTTGCACTTCTTACCCGGCAGCCAAATCGCTGGATGTGGTAGTCAATAAAGTTATACCCACATCCGGATTGGATTTCTGGTTACTTCCCAGGAATGGAAAGGGGCAATCGATCAAAGCCAATGGAGTTGTGAAGGCCACGCTCTGGTACCAGCAACCGGCAGACAGCCAGGGGGTCGTCAGCAGGGGAGCAATTATGCAAGAGTGGGCTAACATTGAAATAAGCATAGCGGATTTTGCTCCATACCTTGGTGCGAACGTATTTTTGGAATATAATGACGATAATAAAGACTTGAATTTACAGTTGGTGTGGGGCATTCTCGATGTGGCGTTCAAATTGGAAGATGGAACAGTAATTTCTGCCGAGGAAACCTTTGTTAAAATCGCATCGGATTATGGATGTTGAGGCAAAGGGAATTAAACTCAACCGTGTGTTGAACTATCGCAAGATTGAAAGAGATAGTATTGAGCGTAGATGTTTTACTGGTAAACGCAAGGTTAGATGAAATAACAAAACATGCAGGGCGTACTGTGCCACTGGGCTTGGCTTATATAGGCGCCATTCTTATCAAAGCCGGCTATACTGTATCTGCTATCGATTTAAATGCGACCCCTATGGACAACTCCCGGATTATACAAGCAATAAAAGAGGCTTCGCCGGTTCTTGTCGGTATTTCGGCTTGTACACCCACTTATCCCAGCGGATTGGATTTTGCCAGGCTGTCAAAAGAAATTAACACCAAGACAAAGATAATATTCGGGGGTGCGCATGCCAGCGTTATGTACCGGGAAGTATTGCAGGAAGAGTGCGTTGATATAGTCGTCCGTGGAGAGGGCGAATACACTATGCTTGATCTTGCGGATTGCTTCATCAGGGACAAAGGCAGCATTACAGACATAAAGGGTATCGCTTACAAAGATAATGGCTGTATTGTAGTTACTCAGAAAAGAAATCCCATCACTAATCCCGATGAACTGCCTTTCCCCGCCAAAACCCTTTTCCCTCTTGATTTGTATGGTATGCCAAACGCTGTTTTAGCGTCCCGGGGAGGTTGCCCCTTTGCCTGCTATTTCTGTGCAGTCAACAATATCTGGGAAGGGCGCAGATACTTCAGACAACCCGAAAATATCATTGCGGAAATAAGTGAATTGATTTCGGTTTATCCCATTCCGAAAGCCCGGGTTATCAACTTTTCCGATGACGCTTTTACCATGAACAGGGAACAGGCTATAAGTATCTGTCGTCTGATGAGACAATTGTCTGCCTCACAAAAATTGTGGTGGAGATGCAATACCAGGGTTGATCTGGTGGATGCCGAACTATTGAATGCCATGCGTTATTCCGGTTGTTATAGCATTGAATATGGAATTGAGGCAGGATCGCAGCGAATACTGGATGCGATAGGCAAGAAAATATCAATGGAACAAATACGCAGAGTTGTTGGCGAAACAGTGAAACTCGGCATTGATGCCGAATGTTCCTTTATGTTTCCTCACCCTGAAGACACGAAGGAAAGCATAAGGGAACAAATTGGGTTCATGAGAGAACTACATGAAATGGGAGCAAGCGAGACCCTCTCTCTAACAACTCCGCTGCCTGGAACAGAGCTCTGTAACAACGCTGAAAAGCTGGGAGTTAAAGTCTTATCCAGAAACTGGGATGAATACGACTGTAAGCATCTTATCATAGCAACGAAATATTTATCCAATGAACTATTGATGGATATGTATCAAGAAATGACACAAGAACTTGGAATGCATCCTTCTTAATGATTTTTGATAGAATTGGGCTGTAGTATTTTTTGAGCATCCCAAACTGACCTTGTATCTCGAATAAAGTGTTAGAATGTCCGCCGGAGGCTGGGAGTGGCAGGCCGATTGATCTCAGGTCCACCAAGGCCGTGGGACAGCGTGATCGCTACCCCCGAACCTCAAGTCTAGCCAGAACAGTTGATTTGGCTGATCAAGCCCGTATTGAGGTTCCCCCGTAATTAGCGGATCATGGATTAGAATCCAACGGCGATTTTAGCATACTCCATGGGCGTGACTCCTTTCAATGAACTGAGTGGCCTTACCTCGTTGTAATCTTTGCGCCACTCTTCAACAACCTCTCGGGCATGTTTAACGCTGAGAAACCAGTTGTATCAAGGCAAGTGGGCGGTATTGTACGAAATACAGAACCAGAACTTTCGAGCTTGTTTCCAATCTATAAATTTATGAGGCTTGAATTACACTTGGAGGAGATGTGAATCAGCAATTTAATCAAGAACTTAGCATGCCTAAGTCCTGTACGAGTTTACTATGGAGAGCCTGTAATTGTTCTTTTGAAAAATTCTTTGTTGCTATGATAATACGCCTGCAATCGTATTCATCCCAGTTATTTGAAAGTATTTTAATACCAAGTTTGTCGGCGTTATCGTAAAAGTACGTTCCAGGGAGAGGTGTAGTCATAGCTAATACCTCACTGGCTCCCATTTCATATAACTCTCTCATAAATTGAGTCTGTTCTTTGATAGTATCCTCGGTATCTTCTGGATGGGGAAACATAAAAGAACAGGCTGCGTCCATTCCCAAATTTAGTGTCATATCGACTGCTTTTTTAATCTGGTCCAAGGTAATCTTCTTGTCAATAGAGTCCAATATCTTCTGAGATCCTGCTTCAATGCCGTAAGAAATCTGGCAACAGCCAGCATATCGCATCTCTTGAAGTATTTCCGCATCAACCAGATCAACTCTAGTCGTGCATCTCCAGACGAACGGATTAAGGCTCCTGTATTGTCGTATCAGGTGACAAAGATGCATTATGTATTCTCTCTTGTATGTAAGAACATCGTCGGAAAAGCTCACTCTGCCTGCCTGTTCGGGACCAAATTTGTTGATAGTATCCAGAATTTCTTCTACTACTTTTTCAGGTTTTCTATAGCATCTTCTTCCGCCCCAGATGTTATTTACGGCGCAAAAAGGACAGGCATATGGGCATCCACCTCTTGAAGCCAAAACTGCATTTGGAATTCCATACAGATCGAACGGGAAAAGATCTCTGGCAGGGAAGGGAAGATCATCGGGATTTGTAATTGGTGCACGCCTGTCCGTAACTCTAATCCTTCCATCATCTTTATAAGCGATGCCCTTCACTTCAGACAGATTCCCATCCTTATTAGCCAGATGGTTTGCTAACTCAAGCGCTGTATATTCACCCTCCCCTATGACAACTATATCGATGCAATCCTCTGAAGAGGCCTCTTTATATAGCACACTGGCGTGCGGGCCGCCAATAACAACTTTGGTCTCTGGATGGATTTTCTTGACCAGCCGCGCAAAATTGAGGCCACTGAGATAGGTAGGAGTGCATGCAGATATAGCAACCATGCGGGGCGAAGTCTTTTCGATAAGTTGAATGATCTGGGCGTTGTTCATAGGCATAACATTCAAATCGATTGCTGACACGTCATACCCTGCGTTACGAAGAACGGCACCTATATAAGCCAAACCCAGTGGTAATGATAAGCGTACATGCTCAGTAATTTCTTTAGGTCCTGCATTTACCAGTAGAACATCCATAATTATTCCACTACCGTCTCTGTTTCTGTCGGCAGGGTAGACATATAATCGTCATACATCATCAACAGTTCGAGTTCCTGAGGTTGGCTCATCCCGACAAGCAATATCCAGCCATTGCCGTATACATCGGCGGTATTATGGTACGATAGGTTGTCGTTAGCCTCAATGACAACGCCGCTGACCGGACTGATAAGATCAACTGCCATCTTGTAGCTTTCCAAAACACCAAATTTAACATCACGAATAACGGAGTTCCCGACCTGCGCATTCTCCAAAGCAACAGTCTCCATTATGGTCTCCTTGTTTGTCACGAGATTCCATAGATGGCTGGTGATTCCAATTCGTGCCCTATTTTCAGATTCAGCTCTCACCCATATATGATCAGAACTGCATAACAACCCCTCGGTAGAAGATATAAGTGGCAAAGTGAGTGGGCTGGCATTGGAATCATCTCTGTTACAAGATACCGGGATAATAGACGAGACAACCAAAGCCGTGCCAATCGCCGACCCTTTGAGAAATTCCCTTCTGGTAATTCGGTCTCTCATAGTGACTGGCTCTCTTTATGTCCGGTTCCCCTCATTCTTTCTATGACAATATCCAGCCTGGGTTGTTCAAAACCGGCCATCAAGGCATCCCCGTCTTGTTCCCGGTCTTCAGCAAATTCCCCGTAAATAGTTATCGCGCCTGATGTTGGCTTAAGGCTGTCGCCGGCTAATTTCAGCTCTTCCGTTTTGGTCCAGGGCTTACGCCCTTTACAATATAAAATCAAGTCCGGCCTGCAAATCTTCTGCATATCAGCCACCAGCGAGACATCTTCAAGCTGATCGGCTACATAAATCAGTATCAGGTCATCGAAAACCAATAAGCTTCTGGCACACCATTCTCTAGCCTGGCTCAGCTTTGTCGATATTCCCAGAGTCCGTACTATTTGTGACCTGATGGCGATATACTTATCCAGTCTGGAGGAATGAACCAAAACATCAGGCATTACAAAGCAGCACTCAGGTTCATCGTTAAAAACGATGGTCTTCGTTTCTTTAGGGGCAGGGATTTCCTCCTCAACCACTCCTCCCCTTTTCTGCACATCATACATCGTAATGTCTTTTACAGGCGACCGGAAAACCTTGTCGGCATCAAGTAATATCAACAATGAAAGAACAACCCATTTTTCATATCCTGCTTGATACAATGGCTCATAAGAGGCTGAAATTATTTTTAAAGCCTTTTCTTTGAATATATCGCTGTTTATCCTGCCCAACAGGAGGTCAAACAGAATATCGAACAATCCTCTCATACATTCATTTACAGGATTATTCATAAATCTTCGAACAGAAATCGGAACAGATATACTATCCAGTTCAAGCATTTTAATGACATCGTGCTCAGCTTTGAGATAATGGCGGCTGAGGACCGCAGCCTCACGCATCGATACAGAAAAAAACTCTTCAACAAAGGCAATCCTGGTTAAATCGAATAGCCGGTAGAAATCCGGCCTGTATTCATTCGGCAGGCTTATTTTCTCTGGTTTTATTTCAACTTCAGGATGATTGGATACAAAGCTTTCCAGTTCTGCATACACATCCTGCCAATGTGTTAACGTATTCATATCTTTTCCTGTATTTTTAATTCTGGTTTTTCTACAATATTGTTGCGGAACAAGGCCAAAACCACGCACATGCTTCCAGCGATATAAGTGAAGTAATACCACAGCCTGAGTGAAGAATGTATATTCACTCCGTAGCTCTCTGAAACACTGCCTGCAAAGAAACTTGTTCCCTGCAGCGGTATTCCCAGTACTGTAAGGCGGTTAGTCACAACAACAAATATTGCTACTGCTGCATATATGACGTATACAAATCCCATGCTGCCCAACAACAATCGACCTTTCTTGCCGCTTAGCCACATACTGGCCAAAACAATTACAACGCTGATACCAAGATAAGCCCAGGCAATAGCAATATGAACGGATGGAGTTTCATCCATCTCGATATATGAACGAAGCTCAACCAGATCATGTTGAAGTCCCCATCCGTATATTCTGACCGGATCGGTGATTTCTGCCACCATATCGATATTGGCAGTCCACCAGGGGTTGATGAATGAGATTGTCATCAGGGCGACTGCAACGATAACCAGCCCGCGATACAGCCATATGCCCGAAATTCCCGTTCTTGCTTTCATCATACTATTCCTTAAAAATTACCGGGGACGGAGTAGGCGAGCAGTGATACTATCGATATGCCCGCCTCCTCCTGATTACTTTTCAATCGGCATGATGCGAAAACGAGAAGATTATGCGCAGGCAAGTATGGCTTTCTTCACCATGCCTTTAGCTATCTGAATCTTATACTTATTGTTCGACAAAGCTACAGCACCCTCTACCGCAGCCGCGCCAGCCGCTTCAGCGCTAGCAACATCTATGGTTTTACCCTTAATAGAATCTTCTGCTTTGGTAGCCCGGTACGGATTGTTGAAAACCGCGTTCAGGCAAATACGGGCACTGGAACTGCTGATAGCTGCAGCGCAGTTCACAATCGGGAAATCAATAGACGCACGCAGCGCAAACTTCACAAAGGCGCTTTTCACTCCGCTATCCGGAGTAGGTACCTGGATTTCGGTTACGATCTCGTCGTTCGCCAGCACCGTTGAGCCGGGAATACCTACTTCCCAGAAGTCATCAGCGGCGATAGTACGCTTGTTGGTTTTGATGCTGGCATTAAGAGCAACCAGAGCGGGTGCGGTATCGCTGGGGTTAACAGCCACGCAGGCTTTTACCGCTCCGAATATACTGTGATAGCGATTTTCTCCCGCCATGGCAAAGCACATATTGCCGCCTTTGCGAATACAGTCAAATAGATTATTTTCTTTACGGAAATACCAGCAGCGGTTCAGTTGACAGATATTACCCCCGATGGTACCCGTTTCCCTGATATGAGGCGAAGCAGTCTTGTGAGCGGCTTCAGCCAATGCCGTATACTTGCTCCTGACTACAGAACTGACAGCTATATCCTCAAGACGAGTCAGAGCTCCTATTTTGAGCATCCCGCCCTCCTCCTTGATATAATCAAGGCTGGGACTGATACTTTTGAGGTTGACGATTGTCTTTGGATATGCAGGCATTATATGGAACCTCATGGTGCCCAAAAGGTCAGTTCCGCCGGCACATGCCCAGGCATCGGCAGTGCCTAAAACCGATACAGCCTCGTTGACTGTCTTGGCATTGATGTTATTGAACTTACTAAGTGTATGCATCTATAACCTCCTATGCCTTACCGAGTGCCTTAAGGATTTTCTCAGGAGTAGAAGGACTGTCAACCCATTTGCCTATGGCATTGAATACGGCAATAGGTACCAGGTTGCCTACCATAGCACCGCCGCTTTCACCAATACCGGTTGCTCCATAGGCACCCCAACCAAGCCCGGATTCAAGTAGATGGCAATCTATAGGGCCGCAATCGTTCATAACAGTCGCTGGATAACTGATGTAGTTATCGTTCAGCATTACGCCTGTTGACGCATCGTAGTACATAGCTCCCTTGCCGGATCTCCATATGCCCATGTAGGTGCCGCCATATTGCTGGCCGTTAAGGGAATCAGGATTTATAGCTCTGCCGACATCGTTGACGACCACGCATTTTGTTACATCAACGCCGCCCGTATCCGGATCCACTTCCACTTCCATAAAGTAACACTGTCTGGGCATATAGAAAGATTCCACTCCCATTAACGATGGAGGAACGTCCCAGGCATAAAGCTTGCTTCCGAAGGCAGCAGTGATTGCGCTTATCGGCTGCTTGTTATCAGGATTGGCTTTTTCGAAGATGACGCCGTCTCTCATATCCAGGTCTTCAGCCTTTTTGTCGGGGAATATTGGTGGTTTTTCAGGAGTGGCACCGAAAAAGCCCATACCGGCCGGTATAACTGACACGGCACAATCCAGGATGATTTGTTTCAGTTTCCGGGCGGCTCTCACCATACACGGCATGTTTCCATTATTACCAGCAGACCCGGCAGGGCCTGTAGCAACGAAGCCGCTCCAATCCCGACTACTATAGGTTACGTCCTCGTACTTGACGCCCAGTTCACCGGCAAGAACCATAGCATAGGTAGTATCCGGACACTGGCCTGTGTCACCGCGATGAGTGAAGACATAGACTTTACCATTCGATTCCATTTTTACAGCACAAGCACCCGTGCCAGGCGTGACGTTCCAGGAATTGGCCCAGGTGAAGCCTATGCCATGATAGTTGCCATTAGGAAGGATCTTGGTACCCGGTTGATGCCATTTATTATCCCAGCCTATGGCTTCCTTTCCGACTTCAAGTACATTCTTGAGGCTGTCTATCGTGGGATCGAAACCTTCTTTTGCCTTGATTTCCGCATTAATCCAGGCCATGTCGTGCCCTTCACAGCCATCATTCTTGAGGGCAACTTCCGTCGGGTCCATCTTAAGTGCAGCTGCCACGCGGTTAAATACCTGGGTATTATTGATTGATGTTTGCTTGCCGTCTTTATAGACATTGCCGGGACCGCGATTAAGCATTGGAAAGACATAATCGACAGACAAATGCGGCACTTTGGAGCCTTCGGCCATCTCCCTTTGATAGGAGTATTCACAGAACACAGAGTCGCCCTTTACTGCTACAACTGTGCCGTCGTTGTTATATCCCACCTTCCAGCGATGGGTTCCTGTGCTAAAGTCGAGTCCCCAGAAGTGGGTGCCGTCAAACAAAGATTTGACCGGCTTCCCGGTTCTCTTGGCGCCCTCGGCAGCCCAGGCAGCCAGATGATTAGGCCCTCCCATACTGCCGAAAAAGCTGTTAAAGGTGCCGCCGTTATAAGGCCCGTGACAAATGACTTTACCCGGAGTCCCATATCCGGCTGCCGGTAAAGAAGTCATTAGCCCGTTTGGATTGTGGGAATGTATCCAATACTCAAGTGTATCCCCAGAGAATTCAACTACGGCTACGGCTGCTTCTACGGCGAGAAGCTTGTCTTCCTCAACCTTGACTTCGAACTCCATGATGTTCTCAGAATTTTTGAATCCTTCTTCAACATCACCAAGCAATTTCCGGGTGCCGGACCTTTTTGTGTTAAGATTGCCGTCGGGATTAAGATCAGGCCGAACTAAGGGAGCACCGGGCTTGATAGCTTCATCCCAGTCCAGTACAACCGGCCCCATCTCCCACTCTATCTCTATGAGCCTCAGTGCTTCATCGCATATTTGCTCGCTATCTGCGACAACGACAGCTCCAAACTGCTCCCCATACCAGTCAACTCTACCCTTTAGAGTAAGTATGCTTTCAGGACGGACTTTGCCGTACTCCATCATTGTCCCTTGTGCTGGTTTCTTAGCCCAATCCTCATCGTATCTAAGCACTGCTCTTACGCCAGGGTAAGCTTCGGCCTTGCTGGTATCCATGCTTATGATTTTGCCATTGCCGTGAGGTGCTGTGAGTGGTTTTGCATACAGCATTCCGGGCCGGAGCACGTCCCTGGTGTAAACAGCCCTTCCGCTTACCTTGTCAAGGCCATCAAGGCGGCGGAGCCGACGCTTTCCAACCGGACTGCCTTCCGGTACTGACCACAGCCAAGGTTTGTATTCTTCGCCTGCTTTAATACCGTACATCTTTCATTCCTCCCTTAAGTCACACGCTGACCAGATGCTTCCAATACGGCCGCTATATGCGCCGGATAGGTACCGCATATGCACAGATTACCGGTTAAAGCATCTCTGATGTCTTCTTCGGTCGGTTTGGGATTCTTGTCCAGCAGGGCTTTCGCAGTGACGACAAAACCTGGCGTGCAATAGCCGCATTGCATGCAGTAATTATAGATATAAGCATCAATTAGAGGATGATTGATATCGGCCAGATGCTCGGCTGTTTCTATGACAGCTCCGTCATATTGTACCGCCAGCGCCATGCAGGTAAGGATTGGACGGCCGTCAACGATGGCCGTGCAGGAACCGCAGGCTCCATATCCGTTACACATATCTTTCAGAGAAAAAATGCCGATCTTATCACGAAGCACATCGCGTAAAGTATCCTCTGCTTCTACCTGCAGTTCATAGTCCTGTTCATTGACTGTGAGTTTAACCACATTAGCTGTCACTGATACCTCGGACAAGGGGGTTATCGCCGGAGAGGTTACGGTAACTGTTTTGGTAACCGTCTTGGTGGCTGAACTGCTACATGCGTTTGTTAAAACCATCGATCCCAGGGCGGCCCCGCCTGTGATTAGTCCGGCGTCTTTGAGGAATTCTCTTCTGGATATACTGCCGGTTTTAATTTCTTCCTTTTCTTTCTCTTCAGCCATTCTGTTCTCCTTTTTGCTGTTTTTGACTATCTGATATCCGGACTGCACTTTTTGCTTATTTCGCACCTCCTCTTTTGTGTAGAATAGGTACTTGCCTACAGGCTCAGGTATGTCTTATCGGACACCTGTTAAAGAGAAACACGCTGATACTTTTGCATTGTGGCTATTCGCTCTGGATTGGTTTACAGGGGCTGCATTTCAGGAGTTGTTAATGCTGTTCGGATTGACAACAAAACACTGTTTTCGCATAATAAAACAAGAAAGCAGAGCGAACTGGCTGTCCCAACCGTCAGATTTATTCTTTGCTTTCCGGGGCTAGTCTTGTCAGAGGCTAGCCCTCTCTTTTTTAATCCTGTTATGTTTTAAAGCTCATCACCTCCTTTTTAAAATCAAAAAGCCTGTGATATATTCACAGGCTTTTATCGTCAAGCTACAACTGCAAGATCAACATCAATCCTGAGTTGTTGTCCTATTGGAACCCTTTTTTTAAAAGTGTTTACGCGAAACCAAACATCCTTTAGCAAAAAGTATACATACATTTTGGACTACCTCCGCAAAGAGGGGAATCTACTCATGTTGTGATACTGTTTATGTTGTAATACTTTCAAAAGTGGTTGTCAATAGCTTATTCGATAATTTGGGATAATATGTTAAAAAACATTCGAAGCGATTGACTTGTTTTTCAAGGATGAATTAATTCTGAAAAGGGGAGAACTCTTATAATAGTTTTACAGGCACGGAATTTTGGTGTAAAATAGGCACGAAGAGGGGCGGTTAGCTCAGTGGTTAGAGCGCTTG
>CAYRSY010000015.1:0-22983 GCA_964427105.1 uncultured Dehalococcoidales bacterium | reverse complement strand
GGCGGCGGACTGACGCGCGGGGATATCGCCAGGGGACTTGCGGGGCTCGCCGGGCTCGCGGAGAGAAACGGCGGCGAAGGGTTCGACGGCGGACGAGGCGACGCGAGCGCCGAGAATTCGTCGCAACGGGAAGGATACAACGGCGATGGGTCCGATTGACGAAGGAGGCGATCGCGGATGGCCGAAACGAATGATCTGATGTCGTATCTGTTCGGAGGACAAAGCGCCGCCCGCTATACGCCGGGGCCGAACGGCGAACTTCCCACCGGCGGCGGGGCGACGTCGCAGTACACGCCGACGACGCAGGCGGACGGGACGATTCTGTATTCGTCCGGTTCGCGCGGCGGCGTGGAGTACATGTTCAATCCGAAGACGAAGCAGTGGTACGCCCGGCAGGGCGGCGTCCGGAATTCGCAGTGGACGCAGACGCAGCAGCCGAGCTGGTATTCGCCCGGAGGGCAGACTCCGGGGACGACTCCGTCCGGAGGGGGGAACTCCTCGCTGTATCCGGCGCCGCCGGTCACGACCGTTCCGGATACGACGAATTGGGATACGTCGAAGATCATGGATCCGCGACAGCTCCCGATGTGGCTGTTCGAGCAGTTTCCGTCGAACTACGCCTACTACGACAATTTGCAGAAGGGGTTGCTCGACGAGTCCTGGCAGGGGCAGCAGCAGGCGATGGAGACGTACAACGCCCGGCAGCAGGAGATGTCGAAGCTGTTCAACGACCAGACCGGGAGTCTGAACGAAACGCTGGCGAACCTCCGGAGTCAGGCGTCGCAGGCGCAGCAGCAGGCGGAGGCGGGGAGCGCGAAGGGACTCGGGTATCTGTCCGACGCCGTATCGACGTATCAGGGATATCTCGACAAGGCGCTCGGGCTCCAGAATCAGGCGCTCAAGAGCGACCCGCAAAAGTACCAGCAGTACATCGACTCGGGGACGCTGCCGGAAGCGATCGACGCGAACCTCCGGGCGCAGAAGGATTCCGCGATCGCGTCGGCGCGGACGGCGCTCGACCGGCAGACGGCGAAGACGCTCGCGGGGCTGAAACAGACGGCGAGCGGAATGGGGATGCAGGATTCGGACTATGCGGCGCTGACGCGGGCGAAGCTCGCGAACGACGCCGGCGCGACGCTTTCGAACGTGATCGACAGTCAGAACAACCAGTACCTCACGACCCGGCTCGAACAGCCGTACAAAATGCAGCAGGCCGCCATTTCGACGATGCAGTCGTTCAATCCGTTCATCCAGAATCTCCTGACCGGCGGGCAGGCGGCCGCCGGGAATCTCCAGAAGCTCGGGCAGTCGACGATCGACTCGTCCGCGCAGAACGCGGCGCTCCGGCTCAAGGGGGCGCAGTCGGTCGCGGATCAGGCGGGATCGAACTTCAATTCGATCATGTCGGCGGGGAACCAGCAGATGCAGTATCCGCTGTCGTATTACTCGATGGCGTCGAGTCTGCCGTCGAACGCGGCGTCGGCGCGGAGCGGGTATCTCAATACGATGCTCGACGTCTGGAAGAGCCTGCTTTCGAACGATACGGCGAACGCGCAGATCGACGCGCAGAACGGCGGCAACGATTTCCTCAGCTGGCTGTTCGGATAGGAGGAGCGAACGATGGCGACGGATTTGAACCAGTACATCAAACAGCTCCAGGCCGGGACGCTCGGGACGCAGGCGACGGTCAAGCCGGTTGCGAAACTCGCGGCGAATCCGGGGGGGTTGACGACGACCAAAAGCTATTCCCCGACGCCCGCCGCAGGCCTGTCGGCGTCCGGCGGCGGAGTGCGGCAGAACCGGGGGCCGCTGACGACTCCGACGTCGCAGCAGACGTCGCAGACGGTTCAGCAGCAGGCCGCTCCGGTCCAGTCGAGGGGCGGCGGGAGCAATTTTCTGGGGTACGCGAGCGACTGGAACACGTACGGACCGAACGGATACGGGCTCGGCGTGTCGTACAGTCCGTCTTCCAACGTCTACAAGTTCACGGACGCCGACGGGAATCTGAAATACTACCTCAAGGCGAAGTGGAACGGATACGGCCCGAACAACGTGTGGTACGACGGAAGCGGCTCCAATATCAACAACCCGTTCGGTCCCGTCGGGGAAAGCTGGGTCGACGACTCGTGGACCCGGTCTCTCTCCCAGACGAAGCCGGGCTCGTTCGATTTCGACGAGTACGCGGATGGGGGCGGTTCCGGAGGAGACGGGGGCGGAGGAGGAACGAGCGCCGCGTACGAACAGCTCCTCGCGCAGATGAAGGCGCAGTACGAGGCGCAGCTCAAGGCGATGCAGGAAGAAGCCGCGAAAAAAGCCGCCGAAGAGGCCGCCGCGAAAACGGCGGAGCAGGAACGGCAGGCGCGGATCGCCGACCGCACCGGAGCGCTGACGCAGTCGGGGCTCTGGGATCTCGTGAACAAGATGTACGGCGGAAACGCGAGCGATCTGAACAGCTATCTCGACACCGGCGTGTTTTCGCGCCGGGACGCTCTCGCCGATTGGGGGGCGGAACAGCTGTCGCCGCTCTCGCAGGATCTCCAGAAGCAGTACGCGAAGGCGATTTCCGGAATGCAGCAGAAGAGCGCGAACGCGGGGTTCGGAGACGCGTCGTGGACGCGGAACGTCGAAGGGGCGCTCCGGCAGCAGCAGCGCGCCCTTGCGGATCTGTACGGGAACGCCTACAGCGCGGACAAGCTCTACGAGATCCTGTCCGGAACGCCGGAGGCGATCCGTGGGGTCACCTGGAGCGCTCCGCAGGCGGTTTCGACGTACGGGAACGGATTCGACGCGTTCGCCGCGCTCGATCCGACGCTGTCGACGCTGATTCCGGGAGGAATGGACGAGACGCCGCAGGCGTGGCTCTCGACGGACTACAAGTCGAAAAATCCGTGGGCTTCGATCTTCGGGACCGGAGCGGACGAGGACGACCGGGGAAAGCAAAATCTGAAGGCCGCGCAGGGGTTCCTCAAGACCGTGCTCGGCCTGTGAGGAGGGGAATCCGGTGGGCGGGTTCTTGCAGGACGCGGAGGGGCTGATTCCCCTCCTGATGCTCGGCGGGATGTTCGCCGGGGGAGGACGCAGGGGCCGCCGCTCGGGGAGTTCGGGCGGCGGCTTTCTGTCGACGCTTCTCGCGCAGCAGGCGCAGCGGAATGAATACGAGATGCAGCAGGCCGCCCATCAGGAACAGTTGCGGCAACAGTTTCTCGGCAAGCTGCTTGCGGAGGGAATCGCCAACGGGGCGACCATCCCGGAGGGGCTCTTGTCCCAGGCGGGAATCTTCGGGATGACTCCCGAGATGTACGAGCAGATGCGAAAAGACCGGTTCGCGAAGGGCATGGCGCAAACGATCGCGACGCTCGCTCCGTACGCGAAGGATCCCGAGACGCTGGATGCGCTGCGGAATGTCGGGAGTTACGGCGCGCTGAACGAATATCTGACGTCGCAGCGGGGGGTCGAGGCGGAACGCGGGCGGCAGCTCGCGGAGGTCATCCTGCATCAGATGAAGAGCGGAGAGGCCGTAAAGGCGGCGTCCGGGCTCGGGCCGATCGCGGCGAAGGGGATGTACGAATCCGTCTTCAGAACTCCGGAAACGGCCGGAGCCGGGCTCGGTCATGGGTTGTCCCTGTACGACGCCGTGCAGGACAACCGGAAACGCTCGATCATGCGCGAGGCGGCGTCGCTTCGAGGAGCCGCGCGATCTCCGGCGGACAAGCGGGCGGAAGAACAACGGAAGGCGAACGCGAAGCTCTGGGACGCCTACACGAAGGACGTCCTCGCGCTCGCCAAGGAGGCGCAGCCGGTCGGTCCAAAGACGACCAGCGGATGGTTTTGGCGATCCTCCCCGAAGGAAGACGAATCCGAGACTATGGCGACTGCGAAAGCCCTTCGGGACCGTTCGCGTTCCGTTCTCGGGACGTATTATCCGGCGCTCAAGGACGCGGGACTTTCCGATGAGAAGATCCTCGCGCCGTTCAAGGCGATGGGCGTGAAGGCGGTGGGCCGTGATGCTGTCGGCAGGGCGATGAAGGCCGTCCTGACGCCGGAAAGCAACGGTATCGTCGACGATTCGCAGATGGGATTGACGGAAGAGGACGCCGCGGATCAGGTGATCCGGGAACTCGAAGAGAGCGGATACATCGTCACGGGGTACTGACGGGAGGGGTTCGAGTGGGACGATACAAACGGTTGATCTGGGACGCGCTCCGCGATGATCCGGTCGTCGGACGGGATGCGCGGGGAATCCTCGCGGGACTCGACTCCGAAGGGCCGGAGTTGCAGGTATCCGGCATTCTCAAGGATGCCGAACCGTCTCTGAGGGCCGACGCGTTTTCGCTTGAAGCGCTCTTTCCCGAGACACTCGCGCCGGTCGTTCAGCCGCCTGCGACAGCAGTCCCACAGGAACAGCCCCCGATTGTCGATCCTCTCTCGGCGGAGAGTATGTTCGGATCTCTGCTTCGAGACGCCGCACCGTCGAACGCGATCGGAGGCAAGGCCGCCGTGTCCCTGTTCGATGCGACTCCGGTATCGGAGGATCTCATCGGATACGGACAGCTTCTGAAGGAATTGAGCCCATCCCGGAGCCGGACTCCGGATCTGACGGATCGGCTTCTCGTCGCCGCGAGGGAACGCGAGGCGAAATCCGCGGCGCAATCGTTCGACGATCCGCGGGGATGGCTGTCGGCGATCGTCGGGGAGTCCGAGGCGCGGCGGACGCCTCCGGAAGAAGCTCCCATGAATCTGGACGCCCTTCTCGATGTTTTCAAGGCGAATTCCGACAAGAACTTCGTCCGCAGGGTGCTCGATCCTCAGAAGTCCCTCGTGCTGGATGAGGGCAATATCGCGACGCACAGGATGTCCTATGCGTCGCTCGACGGCGGCATGGCGATGATGTATCCGGAAATCGTCGAGAAGGACGGGGAGCTTGTCGAACTGTCGCCGCGAGACGCCGTTGAATATGCCAGGAAAACGGGAGAATACATCGTCCTTCCGGAGAAGGACGCCGAATGGGCGACCCGGAATTACAAAAAGCTCTGGGATAGGATCGGCCCGGCGGAACCGGACATGACCGACGTCCGGATGCGGGAGAGGGAGTTCCAAAAACGACCGACGCAGGCGGAAGACGCCTTTCAGACGGGGCTCATCGAGGGACTGACGGGGATCAAGATGAAACCCGACGAAGATCTCCGGCCTTCCGGAAAGATTGCAAAGGCGGTTGCAGGCGGGTTCGGGGAACTCGTCGGATGGACGCCGTATTTTTCCCCTGCCGGGAAAGCGGCAGGGGCGATCGGATCGTTGCTCAATCTGGGGTCCAAGGCGGCGACCCGCGCAGTCGTGGGAGCGTTGAGCGGAGCCGCTGCTGCTGGTGCGAGAAAGACCGTCACAGGGGCAGGAGACGCCGATTCAATGGCGGCTGCCGCGGCCGGTGGAGCCGTCGCGGCTCCGGTGTTCGGGGCGATGTCGGATTTCATTTTTCGGAAGCTGCCCGGGATGTGGGGGCGGCTGACCGGAAAGACGAAGATTCAGCCGTACGAGGGACGTACGGAGACGGGCGGAGCCGAGGTCGGAGGCGAATCCGGAGGCGCCGGCGTTCCGCTCGATTTGGGACGATACACCAGGCAGGACTACGTGACGTTTCTCCAGGAGATGGGGAATGCGACGCAGAAGGGCGGATTCGACCCCACTGCGTTCACCGGGAATATCCGGGGGGACGATGCGGCTCTTTTCTACGGGCTGTACAACGAATCCGGGTCGTTCCAGCAGGCGGTTGTCCAAGCCGCGAAGGGGAAGGGACCGGGGCGGTTCTGGATCTCCCAGGGGGATGCGGAGTCCGCGTTCCGGTTCGTCGATACGCTCAAGGCGCAGACGCCGAAACCCGCTGCGGCGGATCCTGTTCAGCAGCACCCCGCGACGCCGAAGCCTGCAACGCAGGCGCCTTCGATCCGGCAAGAAGTCCCGAACCCCGCTATGGGGGCGCAGTCGCCGATGCGACAGCCCGGCGGGGATATCGGGACCGTGACGGAGACTCCGTCGGCGTCGATCGCCCCGTCCGCCGCCGCGCAGGGGCAGCCTGCTCCGGTCATCGTCGCACCGGATAGCGTCGCAAACGCGGCTACGCGGCGGCATCCGGAAAAGACCGAAGAAGACGAGCCGAGTCCGGACGAATCCGCGCGGAATGTTATGGAGAACAACAATGTTCCCGCACGATTCAAGCCCGAAGATACGAAAACAATGGATCTCCTCGCCGAACTTGAAAAACGAGGATCCATTGTCACGCTGGAAGACGGAAGGAAGGCTATTGTGTCCAGGTCCGGAGCGGAGCCCTTTGTCGTCGAGTCGTCGCAAGAGGGCGACGCCGAGCCGCTGAACGGCGATGCGGCTTATGTCGCGCGCGTGGACAGCGCCGTCAATGCGCGCGAGAGGGACCGGATCTTCGCGGAGAAGGGCGCGGATCTGTTCCCGACGCTGCGATTGGGGGACCAGTTCGACGCGGGACGATTCGCGTATCACGTCGCCAAGGGAGAAATGACCCAGGAAGAGTTCGACGGGATCGTCGACCAGTGGAGGAAGGGGAATCATTTCCGGGACCGGAATGCGACGCTTCAGCAACGCTATGTCGAGCCGCAACCGCCGCAACCGGCGGAAGGGACGCAGGGTATCCCTTCCACGACGGGATCTCCGGCGAAGCCCGAACAGATTGGCATCGAAAAACCGTTCTTGAACAAGGTCGTCGAGTCGATTTCTAAAGAGACGCATACGTCCATCCGCGGATTGCAGAAGGCGTTCGGCATCGGGTTCACGAAGGCGCAGACGGCGCTTGAGGTGCTCGAAAAACAGGGGATTGTCGGCCCCGTCGGAGACGATGGAAGACGCGCGGTGCTTGTCTCGAGTTCCATACGTGATGCTCGCGGCGCGCCGGCGACGGCAACCAATGATTTGGTAGCGCCTTCGGCTGAAGAGCCGAAAGAGAAACAAACGCAGGTTCCGGAATCCCCGGTCGTTCTCGGGATCGAAGAGAAGCGCGTCGACGCGCCCGCCAGGGTTCCGTTCGGGAAGATGACCGGAAAGACGCCGGCCGACGAGGAAGCCGCGATTCGCGACGCGAAGGGGGACGCAACGTACGATCAACCTTTGAACCCAGATGTCGATCCCAATGCGGAAGTAGGGGTCGTGTCCCTGAAGAAGGGAAGGTTTCCGCATCTGAACGATTCGGAACGATGGCGTTATGGGAAGGATCCCGATATGAAGCGGACTATAAGAAATATCGCGTCCGGAATGATGGAGAAATTCGGAGAGGGGGTCCGGAACATTCATCATCCGGATCTTGTTTTGACGTTGTCCAGAGGTGGCGTCGACCATGTCATCGATACCGCCATCAAGGCGGAAGGCATCGAGGGAAGTATCCTGAGACGTTCGGTGGAATATCTGGATGATCTGGCTCGAAATGCGTACCGGGTAAAGACGTCGCGAGATCGGTATAAGGATGAAGGGTACACTCCCAAGACGGGAGAGGTTCGGGCCGTTCATCGCTTCCTTGTCCCTGTGGACTACGAAGGGAATGCGTATGTCTTGCGGATGACGGTCAAGGAGATGGAAAACGGAACTCGAGAAATAGGCAAATTGGCTTTGTACGACCAGAAGGTTGCAAAAAAAATGCCGGCTAGCCTCCCCCAGGATGTCGATTCGAAGAATCTCGTCGCTGGGGCCGTGGCCGGTACCGGCAAAATAAGTGTAGGGGAACTGTCCCGCGGCGTCAAGACTGATAATACAGAAAAATCCTCCGATGCCGGAGGGGAAGGATTTGATTCCCCAGAGGCTACGCGTCAGGAGCCTACACGTACGCGGCTCAAGACGGGAGCGGAGGATTCCAACGGCAATATAGCGCGTCCGGGAGAACGCGGCAAGACGGCGGATAAAGCGTCGCGCGAGTCGTGGGAGATGACTCGTCGGGAATACGAACTCGACACGGCGGCGTCCGCCGGAGGCGTTCCGATCATAGACGCGCGCGCGGCGAAGCGGCACGAGAATATCGTGAAAATGGCGATGATCGAGGGGAAGCCCGTTCCGGAGCATGTGTTGAAGGACTACCCGGAGCTGGCGAAGCTGAATCCCGATAATGATGCAGGGAGTCTCGTCGTGAATCCGCGGAGCGACATCATGAAAGAGTTTGGAGAACGGTTCGGCGATCTCGATGTGGGGGGGCCGGACGTGGTCGCCGGCGTTATGGAGAGAGTGGCGGCTGACGAAGCGTACCGGAACGCGATGAAGAACACCCCGCATTATGCGCGATCCGAGCACGATAGCGCATTGCAAAAAATCGTAGTTTCGATGTTTCCCGAACATCCCGCTTTCTTCAAGCAGTTTCAGGACAACCCGGATTTCCGAAGGTGGATGACGGAAGCATCCTTCAAGGCGACGTACGCTCCGGGCGAACCGGATCGGAATACGGCTTCCGGCGCTTCCGAAGTGATACAATCAAGTCAAATCGAACCTGTCATACCCCCGGAGGCGAGGACCGATGACAGACGCCGAGATGATACAGATAACGCTGAACCACTGGAAGATGAACTACCCGAAGGAATTCAAGGCGCTCGGGAAGAACGCCCTGACGGAAGCGACGGCCGACGTGAAGATGACGCGGTGGGAGATGGACGCGCTGAAGCAGGTCAACCCGGGGATGTCGGACAGGGAGGCGTGGACGGAGGCGAGGTGTCTGTTCTGCCTCAAGAAGCCGTACGTCCCGGAAGAGGAAACGCCGGAGTTCAAGGAATTCTGGGCGGAGTGGGAGGCTCTTCCGGAGGACGAAAAATACCCGGCAAGAAAAAGGCCGTGTCCGGGGTCGGGGATGAGGACGCCGGAGGAACTGGAAAGAATCCGGGAAGAGGTGGAGCGGTTGAAGAAAATGATGCCGATGGGAGGAAAGAAGAGGGAAGCGGGAGAGGGAACGGACGAGATCGAACTGTAGAGCCTTCCGTCGAACAGCCGGTAGCCGATCAGAAGTCGAACGACATACGCGAGGGGGGGAAGCCCTCAGAGATTGCCGGGGAGAACCCCGGCAATTTTGTTATCACGGAATCCCTCGGACTTGGAGAAGGAACGGACGGCGAGAAGATATCCCGCAACCTGGCGGCGATACGGACCCTCCGGACATTGCAGAAGGAAAACCGCTATCCGACGCGCGAGGAACAGGCCGTCATGGCGCGGTATGTCGGATGGGGCGGGCTCAAGCCCGTGTTCGACATCAAGAAGAAGGGCGCGACGGACATGTACGGCCGGGCGCAAACGGAGCTGCGCAAGATCCTCTCGAAAGAGGAATACGACGCCGCGGCCAAGACCGTGACGGATGCGCACTATACGGCAAAGGGCATCGTCGATGCAATGTGGCGCGTCGTCCGGCACATGGGATTCAGCGGCGGCCGGGTGCTCGAACCTACCGTCGGGATCGGGAATTTCATAGGACTCGAACCGGCGGATCTCGCTGCGGCGACGGAATGGCACGCGTCGGAGATCGACACGATCACGAGCCGGCTCGCTGCGGCGCTCTATCCCTCGGCGAACGTCCTGACTTCGACGGGATTCGAGCATGCGAATTTCGCGGAGGGTGCGTTCGACCTGGCGATAGGAAACCCTCCGTTCGGACGCATGACGCTCATCGGGAACACTCCCCGGTTGAAACATCTGAACGGAATGAAGATCCACAACTACATCATCGCGAAGACTGGGACGCACCTCCGCCCGGGCGGCGTGATGGCGATGGTCGTGACGCACCGGTTCCTCGATACGGCGAACCCGGAAGCGCGGGAGTTTCTCTCGAAGAGCTTCCGGTTCCTCGGAGCGTTCCGGTTGCCGAACGACGCATTCAAGGCGAACGCGGGGACGAGCGTCGTCACTGACGTGGTGTTTTTTCAGAAGCTGCGCCCCGGCGAAAGGGCCGACAAGGCGGCGTCGTGGCTGGATGTCGACGGGAAGCTGGAAAACGGCATCCGCGTCAACCGGTACTATCAGGAGCATCCGACGCACATCCTCGGCGATTCGACGATGGGCGGCAAAATGAATGCACGCCGCGACGAAGAAGGGGAATATACCGTCGAGAGCGACGGCCGGGATCTCGGAAAGGCGATCGACGATCTGATCGCCGGAGATTTCGCGGACCTCGCCGGGATTCTGGAACCGACGAACGCCGACAGGAATCTGGCCGCCGCGATGCTTTCGACGAGCGATATCCCCATCGGCGGGATGTTGCTCGACGACAAGGGGAAGATCATGCGGCGGGACATGAACGACGCGGCGGGAAACGCCGTGGTCGAGGAGGTCACCCCCGATTCGCTCTGGAAGGATCAGGCGGCCGAATGGGAGGCTGTCCTCGAAGTCCTCGCCGAAGTGAAGAAGGCGTCGTCGAAAGGAAAGGGATTCAACGAGGCGCTCGATCTCCTCAAGTCGGTTTCGTCCGTCGCGTACAAGGCCGATGGCGAAAAGCTCCCCCGTCCGACCCGGGCGGAAGCGGCCGTCTACATGATCCGCGATGCGCTGGAACAGCAGGGGGACGCGTTTCAATGGACGTTCGACGCCGAGAGGCAGGCGATAGAGCAGGCGTATCGGCGAAAGCAGCTCGGGCAGGACGGATATGCCCGTCTCAAGGGGATGCTCGATCTCAGGAACCGCGTCCTCGCGCTGAATCTCGCGGAACGAACAGGGGCGCACAACATCGAACGGCTCCGCAGCGAACTGAATGTCGCATACGATGCGTTCGTGAAGAAAAACGGATTTATCAACGATCCGCGGAATTTCGCGCTTCTGGGCGGCGACATCGGGGCGGAGAGCGGGCTCGAAATGGATTACGAGCGGGCCGTGACGGAAGCACAGTCGCAGAAGACGGGAGCCCCGGTACGGAGTCCTTCCGCGAAGAAGGCGGACATTCTCAAACAGCGTATCTCCTGGCCCGAGAAGGTCATCGACCATGCGGATTCCGCCGAGGACGCGCTCAAGATATCCCTGTCCGAACGCGGCAAGCCGGATATCGCGTTCATGGCGAAACTCACATCGTCGACGCCGAGCGAGATTATCGCGAAGCTGACCGGTGGGGAGAAACCGCAACTGTATCTGAATCCGGCGACGAATGAACACGAACACGCGGACGAGTACCTGTCGGGCAACGTGAAGAAGAAGCTGCACGAAGCGCAACAGGCGGGACTCGAACGGAACGTGAAGGCGCTCGAAGCGGTGCAACCGGCTCCGAAGACAAAAAAACAGATACGGCCGAATATCACGGGTTCATGGATGCCTGCGGAGATTTTCAAGGGGTTCCTCGAAGCTCTCGGCGTGAAGAACCTGGGGGTGCAGGTTCTCGAAGGGATCGGTCGGATTATCGCGGATGGGGACGACGATTCGCTTACCGATTTCGGGATGCAGTTCAACGACAAGAATGCCGGAGTCGTGCGGATTTTCAATGCCGCCGCGGCCGGGAAGACGATTACCATCACACGGAAAGACCCCGACGGGAAGACCATCGTACTCGAAGACGAAACGGCGCGCGTCAATGCGATTCTGACGCGGATGTCCGAAGTGTTCGAGGACTGGGCCTATTCGGATGACATGCGAGCCGAGCAGATCGTCGACGCATTCAACGGGAAGATGAACACGCACGTCGACCGAAAATACGACGGGGTCAGCTATCTGAAGCCCGTCGGAGCGAGTCCGTCGATCAAGCTCCGCAGTACGCAGATCAACGCCGCATGGCGAATGATCCAATCGCTCAACGTGCTTCTGGACCACGTCGTCGGCGCGGGGAAGACGTTCACCATCATCACCGGCGTGATGGAGCGCAGGCGTCTGGGGCTGTCCAAGAAGCCGCTGGTCGTCGTTCCGAATCACCTGGTGACGCAGTGGGCGCAGGACTTCTACAAACTGTACCCATCGGCGAAGGTCCTCGCGGCGTCGCAGGCCGATTTCACGAAGAAAAACAGACGTCGGCTGTTCGCCCGTATTGCGACGGGGGATTTCGACGCCATCGTTATCGGCCACAGCAGCATGAAGTTCATCGAATCTCCGGTGGAAGATGTCCGGGACACGATACAGGAACAGATACGCCTCCTGGAAGAGGCGCTCGAAGCGGCGCGGGAGAACAAGGAAAGCAAGCGCACCGTGGCGCAGATACAGGAGCGTTTGAAGAAGTACGAACAAAAACTTGGGGCGCTCACCGAACAGACGAATGCGAACAAGGACGCGATGGGGCTGGATTTCAAGGCGCTCGGCATCGACTATCTGGCGGTGGACGAGGCGCACGAATTCAAAAACCTGGAGTACATGACGTCTGCGGACAGGGTCTCCGGAATGAACGATCCCCATGGGTCGCAAAAAGCGTTCGACCTGTACATCAAGGTCCGGGGGTTGCAGCGTCGCGGGGGCGGTATCGTGTTCGCGACCGGAACGCCGATATCGAACAGCATCGTCGAGATCTACACGATCATGAAGTATCTGGCGCACGACGATCTCGTCGACCGGAACCAGTTGTTTTACGACGCATGGGCCGGAGCGTATGCGAAGACCGTTTCCCGGCTGGAGTACAACTCGACGCAGAAGCTCGCATTCAAGCGCGTCCTGGCCGGACTCAACAACCTGTCGGCCCTGTCCCAGATCTACAAGGGATTCGCGGATACGGTGCTGATGTCCGATCTGAAGCGGACATACAGGGAGGAAAAGGAAGAATCGAATCGCCGGAACGGCGCGAACGAACGGACCGATTACCCGGTTCCGCAAATCGAGGGAGGCGGGCGGCGACTCGACACCGGAGCGGCGACGGCGCTCCAGAAGGAATACACCGACTATCTCATCGCCCGATACGATGCCGTCAAGAAGGCCGGGAGAGACAAGGAATACCGGAAGATCGACAACCCGCTCGTCATCATGACCGACGCCAAGAAGGCATCTCTGGACCCGCGGATAATCGACCCGAGGCTGCCGAGGGACGAAAACGGGAAGGTCATGCGGGCGGCGAGAAACATCAAGGCGATTTACGACGAGTGGAGTCATAAACGCGGGGCGCAGCTCGTGTTCTGCGACCTGTCCGTTCCGTCGAAGTCGGGACTGAAAAAGGCGAAGGCCATCATCAAGAAGGCAATCGACGCTCTTGGGAACGACAATCCGGGAAAGACACAGCATCTCAAGGGTAACGCGGGGAGGCTGTCTTTCCGGGAACAATGGGACGCCATTCTGGAATGCAAAGACGAACTCCTCGAATCCGACGAAACGAGCGACGCCCGTCGGGACGCGATCGAGGAAGCATTCGCCGCATTCGAGGAGGACGACGTCGATTCCGCGATTCTTGTGGCGGACACCGGATTCTCCGTCTACGACGATCTCAAACAGGTGTTGTCCGATATGGGGATTCCGGAAACGGAAGTGCAGTTCATCCATGATTACGAGTCCTCCGACGCGAAGCAGGCGCTTTTCGACCGGGTGAAGTCGGGATATGTCCGCGTCCTGATCGGGTCGTCGGCGAAGATGGGCGCGGGGATGAATGTCCAGACGCGGCTCGTCGCCCTGCATCACCTCGACGCGCCGTGGCGGCCGTCCGACATGTGGCAGCGCGAAGGGCGAATCGTCCGGCAGGGGAATACCCTGTATTGGGAAGACCCGGACGGGTTCCGGATTCGGATCTACTCGTACGGGACCGAAGAGACGAGCGACACGGTGCAGTGGCAGATTCTCGAACGAAAGGCGGCCGCGATCGAACAGTTCCGCGGCGGCGACAATATCGACAGCGTTACGGAAGAGGGCTCCGACGCCGATCAGTACGCGGATTTCATGGCGGCGTCGACCGGCAACCCGGTGTTCCGGCTCAAACTCCAGGCCGAAAAGCGGTGGCGGGAGCTGGAAGCGGAGATCAGCGGCGTATTGCTCGCGAAACAGAACGCACAGTCGTTCCTTCTGACATACGAAACGCGGAAGGCGAACGCCGAAGCCCTACAGGAATGGGGCAAGGCGGCGGCGGCCGAACTCGACGACCTTGCGGAGATGAAGGAATTCGACACGGTCATCGACAAGGCCAAAGCGGCGTATAAAAAAGAGTACGATCAATATGTCGCGAAGAAAGAACAGGCGGAGGCGGCTCTCGAACAATGGGAGCGATCGCCGGAGGAATCCAGGGGCGACAAACCCTCGATGCCGTCGTCTCCTCGGCGTCCCGGCCTGTTGCACCCGGCCGTACAGGCGAAATCGACGTATGCGGCGAAGGTGAAGGATGCGATCGAGGCGCTCGAAACGGCGTCGGCGAAGAGCGAAGAGCATATCCCTCTCGGCGAATCGACGACGCTCGTCCTCAAAAAAGGCGCAGCCCGCAAAAATGGGGCCTACGATCTGGAAGCCGTGTTGTACAAGACTGGCGACGCAGCGAGAGATGTCGGGAGGGTCCTGTACAGCACGGAGGGCATCAATTTCGACAGATCGACGTCGATGATGGATGCGCTTTTGCCTGATTCCATGCGGCACGCTTTGAAGGACGAATCGAGCCGGGCTCGGTATCAGCTCGGTCGGCTCAAGGAGATCAAGGAACGGAGCGACGAAGTCACAAAACTCTCCGCGTCCGTCGAGCAGCGGGACGAGGCCAAGCGCGTCGTCGACTGGTATTCGATTCTCGTGTCGTTGGCCGAGAGGGAAGCCGACGTCAGACGCGGCGGGAAGTTCAACCGATTCATCGCCGGGGACCACAAAAGGAAGGTTTCCCAGAGCGCGAAAATCGAGCTTCACCCATTCGATGCGACGGTCGACGGCGAACGATACAGTGCGACCGGGATTCAAACAAGCAAGGGCGGCCGGACATACCATCAGGCCGTCCGCGAGAGCGACGGAGCTTCGGTCGTTCTCATGGAGGCGGATCATAATCCGGACAAACCGGCGGTTTACGAAGTCCTCGAACAGCCGGAATCGCTGCGGAGCCGGGACGACGGAATCGACGTCCCAGGCGAGGAGAATGAATACGCCCACGGCGGCGGGAGAATGCCTCCGCCGAAGGAGCGGGCCGATGCGGAGCCAATGAAGCTGGAGCGGATCCGCGCGCTCGTGGGGCGGCTCGCGAGGTGGAGGTTCGGGCGGATCCAGGAACGGGGAGCCCTCGGCGTTCACAAGCCACGGGATCAGGTCATCCGGACGAAAGGGCAGTACGACTTCCAGATCGCGCTCCACGAACTGGGGCACAACCTCGCCCGGAAAATGGGGCTCCACAAGAATCTGAACAAGGCCGCCATGAACGAACTCGAAACGATGGGGGCGGCGACGTCTCCGGCCGGTGTGGGCAAGTCCTACAGAATCAACGAGGGAATCGCGCAGTTCGTCCAGGCGTATGCGCTCGACGACGCGAACGCGAAGAAGCAGGCTCCGGCGTTTTTCCAGATTTTCGAGAAGCGGCGGAGCGCGGTTCCGGAACTCTCGGAGCTGATGGAGGAAATTTTCAACGCGATCCGGGATTACTTTGCGGCGACGCCGCAGAAGCGTCTCGATGCGGCCGTTTTCTCGGCCCGCGATCGGGATCCGCGCGGAGAGGGCATCCGTCGTCGCGTCAAGGCGGCGCTCAAGACGGCGCTTTATTACGGATACGAGAAGTTCTTCGACGACCTCCTGCCGGTGCGGCTGGTTACGGACCAGATCCGGGAAACGTACGGCGGCCCGCTGCCGGACGAGCTGAACCTGTACGCGCAGTTCCGGACGCTCTCGGGATATATGAAGCGGGCGGATCAGGACGTCGACGCGATGCTCGAGGCGATCCGCGGGATGGGGAACGACGATTACAAGGCGCTGACCCGCTATCTGATCGCACAGCGGTCCCTCGATTACTTCGACAACAAGATGATCCCCGGGACGCTTTCGGAGGCGGAGTCGCGGCGAGTCGTCAATGGAACGCCGCCGTCGGTCGCGGCGATCGCCGACGAGATCCGGGACGCGTACAACCGGATGGTCGATCGGACGCTCCTGTCGTCCGGAATCGTGAATCAGGATCAGCTCGACGCGATGCGACGGAAGTGGCCCCACTACGTGCCGTTCGTCCGGGATATGGGCGACGAGGGGGCTATCGACGCCCTCGTTTCGGGCGATACCGGGGGCAGAGGTCGCGGGAAGAAGATCGCGAACATCTCGTCGCCGATCAAGCGGGCGAAGGGGCTCGCCGACGAGAACGAACGGACGCGGATCGAAGACCCCGTCGAGGTCATGGTTCACAACGCCGTGGTGTTTCACGGGCTCGCGGCGCGGAACGACGTCGGCCAGATGATGGTCCATGCCGCCAGAACGATCGACGGGATGGGATGGCTGGCCGAAGAACTCGACGACGCCGGAGCGAACAAACGGGACGCCGCGTTCTGGGTCTGGCATGACGGCGTGAAGAAATACTACGCGACCGATCCGGACATATACGCCGTCGTCACGGCGTTGACGTCGCAGGGAAACGCGTTCGTGAACAACGCGATCGCCCGGTTCGTCGAAGGGTTTGCGACAGTGTTCAAGTTGGGGACGACCCGATGGAACCCGGCGTTCCCGTTCGTCAATTTCGCGCGGGATGCGTTTACCGTTTCGGTGCAGTCGAAAGCGTTTGCGCCGCCGTTCTCCCATACGGTCCGCGGGCTGGCGATGATCCTCAAAAACGATCCGATTCTGGCCGAAGCGATCGAGGAAGGCGTGTTCTATTCGGCGTTGACGTCGCTCCCCAGGGGGACCGACATGAAGTCGATTGCGCAGGAGATTCACCGGGCGATCCGGACCGGGTCGGCGGGCGCGGTCGTCAATGCGATTCTGTCCGTTTGGAACAGTGTCGGCAGAGGAAACGAAAACGTCGAGATCGGGCCGAAGGTCGACGAATACCGGCGGTTGCGCGGCATGGGGATGGCGAAAAAAGAGGCGGCCATGCGCGCCCGGGAGGTCAACACCGACTTTGCGCGCGCGGGGAGTTGGGGACGGGTCATCAACCGGTACGTGCCGTTTTTCAACCCCTCGATGCAGGGGCTGGACAAGGCGGCGCGGACGTTCCGGGAGAACCCGAAGGCGGCGCTTCTGAAATGTCTGCTGTACATCTCGCTCCCGACGCTGCTGCTGCGGCTCTGGATTCTGTCGGACGACGAAAGCGAGAAAGAATATCAGGAGTTCCCGTCGAGGCTCCGTGACATGTATTGGCTGATTCCGACAGGGAAGGGGGACTGGAAACGTCTTCCGAAGCCATTCGAGCTGGGGGTCCTGTTCGGATCGAGTGTCGAACGGGCGATATCGCTCGCGGCGAAGAAGAGTCAGGCGTTCCGCGGTTATGCGAAATCGCTTCAAGAGGCGATGACCCCGTCGCTCATGATTCAGCTTTTCGCGCCGTGGCTGGAAACGTGGGCGAATCGGAGCATGTTCTACGATCGCCCGATCGTCGGGAAGTCGCGGGAAGGATTGCCGGAAGAACTTCAGTACAACGCCACGACGACGGAAACGGCGAAGCTCGTGGGGCGACTGTTCAAGATATCTCCGATGAAGGTGGACCACATCTGGAGAGGCTACACTGGGACGGTTGGGGCGAATGCCCTGTCCGCGGTCGAGGCCGTGGCCAGATCCGTAGGCGCGTTGCCGGAGTCGAAACGAGAGGCTCGGCGATGGGCGGAGGCTCCGTTCATCAATGCGTTCACTGCGATCCCGTACAAGGGGAGCGAATCGCTGTCGCGGTTCTACGATGTCAGCGAAGAGACGGCGAAAAAACTGGCCGGCGCGAAGGCGGAGAACAAGCCGTACAGGGACGCCGATATCGCGATGGAGTTCGCCAAAGCGAGACGGATGCTTTCGACGCTCTGGAAGGATATGGAGAACGTCAGGGCGTCGGATTTGCCGCCGGTCGAAAAGAGGGACAAGATGGATGCGCTGACGCTCCGGGCGGTCGAGTTCGCACGGAGAGCGATGTCCGGATACGACAGGATCATGGAACGGCGGAACGATTGATATTCTGATCCGAAAGGGGGATCGCCCGAGGGCGGTCCTCCTTTTTTTATGGGGAGGTGGGGAGAATTGCCGATCGCGGCGCGAAAAAACACCGTGTCGGAAGGAGAAACCCCGATCGACAGCGCGAAATACAACCAAGAGATCAATAACATCTACACGGTCTTGAATCAGATCCTGAAGTTCTACGCCTCGGCGACGTCGCCTGCGGACCCGCAGGCGAACCAGACGTGGCTCGATACGACGACGACGCCGGCGCTCCTTCGGCGGTTCGACGGGACGGTCTGGCGATGGACCGGGATGTACGTGGGGACGACGATTCCGTCGAACCCGATCGCCGGGGCGATCTTCATCCACGGGACGACCGGGGCGATCTCGACCTATACGGGGACCGAATGGATCCCGCTCGGAGCGGAGGGCGTCGCGTTCGACCCGACCGGGACGATATTGACGGCCACCGACGTCGAAGCCGCGATCAAGGAGTTGATCGTCGACTATCAGGCGGCGGAAGCGGCGAGAGACGAAGCGGTCGGCGCGGCGTCGAACGCCGGAACGTATATGGGGCAGGCGCAGACGGCGAAGGCGGCGGCCGAGGCGGCCCAGAGCGGCGCGCAGACGGCTCGGACCGGAGCGGAAGCGGCGCGAACTGCGGCGGAAGCCGCCCAGAGCGCAGCCGAAGCGGCGAACGCGACGGCGCAGCAGGCCGCGACGAGCGCATCGGGGTCGGCGGCGAGCGCGTCGACCGCCCGGACCGGAGCGGAGACGGCGCAGACGGCGGCGCAGTCCGCCCAATCGGCCGCCGAAACGGCGAAGACCGCTGCGGAGACGGCGAGGACGGGAGCGGAGACGGCGCAAACCGGAGCGGTCGCCGCGAAGACCGCCGCGGAGACGGCGCAGGGCGCGGCCGTATCGGCGAAGACCGCCGCCGAGACCGCGCAGGGGGTCGCCGAAACCGCCAGGGACGAAGCGGTGGCGGCGAAAGGCGCTGCCGAAACGGCGCGGGACGCGGCGCAGGCTGCGGCCGCTTCCGCCGAAGCCGACGAGATTTTCATGGTCTTCAACGGGAAGACCTACATGAAGATCGCCGACGAACTCGACATGCAGTCAAAGAAGATTCTCAATGTCGACGCGCCGGTCGACGCCGGAGACGCCGTGAACAAGGATTATGTCGATTCGAATGCCTACACGCATCCGACGAATCACGCTCCGTCGATCATCTCGCAGGACGCGAACAACCGGTTCGTCACGGATGCGGAGAAGTCAACGTGGAATGCAAAGGCTTCGACCGCCGTCGCGACGACGAGCGCGAACGGGCTCATGAGTTCGACGGATAAGACGAAGCTCAACGGGGTCCCGAGTCCCGCCGCGGCGCAGGCCGGTTTTTTTCTCGGCGTCAACGACAGCGGTGCGTATGTGCTCGTCGAGGTTTCGACCACATGGGGGGCGATGTAAATGGCGGCAACGAATACGCGGCTTTACGGCGGAACGCTGACGGCGTCCGCAACGAATCTGTACACGGTTCCGACCGCGAAGCGGGCGATCGTGAAGACGGTTTCGCTCTGCAACCGGACCGCGAACGCCGTCACGGCGACGCTGAAGCTCGGAAGCCAGTATTTCCTGTACGCATATCCGATGGATCCGAACGACACGATCGTGCTGTCTCCGATGGATCACGTCCTCGCGGCGGGCGAGATCATCAACGGCAACGCGAGCGCCGCGACGTCGCTCGATATCATTGTCTCGGGGCGCGTCGAGGATGTATAGCGGCACGGTCCGGAACGTCGGCAGCTTCTCCCGTCGAAAGGTGGACGGGAAACGCGAGCCTGTGATTCTGACCTTCACCGCGTCCGCGACGTGGACGATTCCGGCGGGGGTGACGAAGGTCGACGTGTTTCTTGTGGGAGGCGGTGGCAACGGCGCGAACGGGGCAACCAACGGGACCGGATACGGCGGAGGTGGCGGGGGGGGCGGAAACGTCCAGTGCGTTTCCGACGTTGCCGTTACACCCGGGGCAAATGTTAGCGTCGTCGTTGGGTCGGCAAATGCGGCGTCTTCATTCGAGAGCGTCAATGTACTCGGGGGAGAAAACGCTGTGATCGGGAACCCAGCTTCTTCTATTCCGAGCAAGGGCGGGAGCGGGAATTCTGGCGGTGGAATGGGAAGTAGTTCAAACGGTGAACCAGGCGGAGTACAGGCAAGCCGAACAAATCATGCTACGTATTCTGGCAAACGGCACCTGTATTCGTCTGGTATGTCAAGCGCAATATCTATTACCGATTTCAACGGCATTTTTTACGGCAATGGCGGTGGCGCTGGCGCTGGCAGTCAGAGTTCTGTTGGAGGATCCGCAGGCACAGGAGCGGGGGCAGGAGGGGCGGGGTCGTCTTCTCCGACTGACGGGGGGGGCGGGACATCCAATTCAGGCGGCGGAGGTGGCGGAGGCGGATGTTCGACGAGTACCGCAAAGGCTGGCGGCTCCGGCGGTTCCGGCCTCGTACAGATTCGATACTGGAAGGAGTGACGGGAATGAGCGACTTTGCAATCCTCAAGGCGGATGAACTCGGGACGGAGCGCGTCGTCAACAAGATCGTTTCCGAGTACCCGTTCGCGCAGCAGCTTGTCTTGAACGGCGAAGCGGACCGGGCCGTGCAGCTCTTCGGCGACAGTATCGCGGAGGTCGGTATCGGGTGGGCGTACGATCCGGCGACCGGCGTATTTACCCCTCCCTACGACGCGATGACGCTCGAACAGGCGAAGGCACAGCGGAAGAAGGATCTCGCGAAGATCCGCTATGCGGTTCAGACCGGCGGAACGACCATCGGCGGCTCCACGGTCCTGACGGACCCGGATTCGGTTGCGGCCCTGACGGGGGCTGCGCTCCAGGTGCTCGTCGAGCCGACGTACAGCCTGAACTGGAAGGGCGCGGACGGATGGGTCACGCTTTCCGGGGACCAGATCAAGGCGTTTGCGACGGCGGTGCGCGCGTTCTGGCAGGCGCAGTTCGACCACAACAAGGAGTTGGACGCCGCTATCGACGCCGCGACGAGCGTTGAGGCGGTCCTTGCGGTCGCGTGGTGAATGAGGAGGAAAGATGATGGCGTGGGGACCGAACAAGCGCGTGTACCAGTGGAGATCCCTGGTCGACAAATGGGCCTGCGAGAGAAAACTTTCGCAGGCCCTTATTCTTGCCGTGATCCAGATGGAATCCGGCGGCAACGAGACGGCGTACCGGTACGAACCCGGATATTTCCGGAAGTATCTCAAGAACAGTCCGGCGTGGAAAACCATCATGGCCGAACGGGGCCTCAAGCCCGGAGACGTGTCGGCAAGCTACGGCCTCATGCAGATCATGTTCCCGACCGCCGTTGGAATCATGCCGGAGATCCGCATGCCGAGGGACCTCTTCGATCCGGACCGGAACGTGTCGTGCGGGACGCTCTACCTGTCCCGTCTTCTCGCGAAGTATTCCGGGAATGTTCGTGAGGTCCTCGCGCACTACAACGGAGGGAGGGGCGGCGTGCTCGCGCTCCGCGCCGGGCGCGACACTCCGGCGACGGCCTACGCAAGGATTGTGGACGAACTGAGGGAGCGATACGTCGACTATCACAAGAGCAAGGGGGAGTGAGCGATTGTGCTCGAACAGAGTCAGAGCGTGGCGGAACACGTCGCGGCGGCGCTGCGCAACGCGTGTCACTTCATCATCGGTTCCCTCCCGTACATCCTGCTCGTGTTTCTCGGACATACGGTGACGTCGATCAACCACCACTACAGGGACTGGTCGTGGCCGGTATATCTCGTCTCCTGCACGAGCACGCTGCTGCTCGGAATCGTTCTGTTCTGCGTCGTCGCCGCGACGGGGATTCCGCAGATGATCGGGTATGCGTGCGCCGTCCTTCTGGGGCGCAACACGCGCGACAGCCTGGACCTCATGAGCGAGGACCTCGTCGTGTGGGTCAGGGAAAGGATGCGAAGGACATGATGGAAACCGTATCGAAGATGCCGCTCCGGAAGCCGCTTGCGATCTTCGCGGCCCTGCTCGTCGGTGGGGCCGTTTTTTTGTGCCTCCGGCGCGGAATCGACATCCCGCAGAACATGGCCGGGCTGCTGACGTGGTTCGGAGGCGTGACGCTTGCGGCGTACTACACGAGCAGCACGTACGAGGCGACCGCGACGAAAGGAGGGGAACGAACGTGCGGAAACACTGCGGAAAAGTAGGACTCACGACCGTCGCCATTGTCGTTGCGGCGGTTCTGGCGATCGTCGGGCTCGGCGTCTGGCTCTGGCCGAAATGGAGTTCTCCGGAAACGGCCGTCACGGACGGACGGGTGAACGCGATCGAGGAGGAAATCGGTCGGTTGAAATATCGCGTACTGTCGATCGACGTATTCGTGCGGAAAGAGGTGCAGGGAATCCATGAAAAGGTCAGGGTGGAAGTGGAGGCTTTGTCTGGCGACGCTCTTGCTCGCGCTCTCAACGACGAGCTGGAGCGAAGCCGCGGGGTGGGTTTCGGTTCCGAAGGGATGGAAAGCGCCGGAAGCGGGGTGCTTCGGGGACGAACCGACGGCCCGTGAGACGCTGGAATCCCTCCGGATCGGACGGGAAACGGCGGATGCGTGGGAGCGGGCGTACCGGAAACTCCGCGACGAGAACATCGGGGCGATTGAGAAGGGCGAGCGCGATCTCGAGGCTTTGAAGGAGGCGATCGAGGCGGAGCGGTTCGCCGCGAGAACGGCGGTCGCGCGCGAGCGCCGGAATGCGCTCTGGTGCATCCTCGGCGGCGTGGCCGTCGGGATCCTCATCGGAGGGAGGTGAGCGATATGAACGGAGGAAGTCTGGCCGACTACATCGGAAACGGTCCGGCGATGGCGGTTTTCGTCGTGTTTCTTGTCGGAGTCGCATGCGTGTTCTACAAGCAGCGGAAAGGGATGTGGCCGTGGCAAAGCTGGAAGAAGTAGATTTCTTGTGTCCATAGGAAGAAAGGGCCCGTCTTTGCGGCGGGCCTTTCTTTCTATTTCAGCTTCGTGTTGTCGAGAAAGT
>CAYRSY010000014.1:0-23115 GCA_964427105.1 uncultured Dehalococcoidales bacterium | reverse complement strand
TCCCCTTGAAATGATTACGCTATCTGGGTTATATTGATGGCAGTTTCCCCGAAAAGTCCGATTAGTCCCGCAGTGAGGTTGAAGATTGAAGCATAAGCCTCTGGTAGGCATCAGCGAGGCCAGTCAATTACTGGGAGTCAGTGAAGCTACCCTGCGCCAGTGGACGGATGAAGGCAACCTTAAGGCTTTTGTCACTCCCGGCGGACACCGCCGTTATTCCAGGGAAGAGCTCAAAGAGTTCATGAATTCGCGTGAAAACCTGCTGGGCGTCAAAGACCTGATGGGCAAGCTGGAAAAAACCGCCGAAACGCATCGCGAGATAGGCTCTGCCTTTATGCATTCTTCTGCCTGGTATGAGCAGATGGGGGAAGAACAGAAGAAACATCTGGCTATGCTGGGCCGCCAGATACTCAACCTGATGATACACTATGTCGCCAATCCCCTGAAAAGCGGGGAAGTGCAAAACGAAGCCCGCGAAATCGGCGGAAGTTTCGGCAATATACTGGCGGCTGAAGGCGTGCCTTTGACGGATTCGGTAAAGGCTTTCGTGTCACACCGTGACCCCGTTACGCGAATAGTCACGGAAATATTGCGCAAAAAGGAAATTGTCGGCGAGGGCATATTGAAAGCCGTGCCGCTTATGGAACAGGTGATGGACTCGGCGCTGGTATCCCTTGTGGAAGCGCATCAGCAGCATAAAGCTGGGGGATAGCGTAGATATCAAATATCGACGCTTCCAACCTTTCCGGTTTGGATTTGCCGTCTTTTCAGCCCGATATTTTTCTGTAATCTGCTCATATCCTGCTATTGAATGTCTGACATCGGCGTGATATTGTAATTTTGAACTGTTTCCGGAGGTTGAATGGATGGCCAAGGAGAAAAAGATGAGCATAATCTTACAGAGCGTGAATCCTGATGTGCCGGACAAATTGCGGGATGCCCAGCGCGAAGCTGATCAAAAGACAGTTAACGAGATGAACGAGAAAATATCCAGGCTCGAAGCGAAAATCGAAGAATTGAAAACTGAAAACGATAGACTGGAAGCCTGGGTAAAATTCGAAAAGAAGACCTATCGTTTGCAGTATTTCGGTCCCGGCGGGCGGTAGCAGAAAAACTTCCCGGTTCCGGTTGCGGTAGCCTGAATGTTCCCATTATAAACGCGAGAGAAAGGAACTCGGCCCTCTCTCTCGCGCCAGCAAGTCGGCGTCCGGCGATATGGTTTATATCAGCCGGATTATAAAGTTAACTCTTTTTAAACAAGCCTGCGCCGGCCAGGGACAGCCCCGCGCCGATGACAATCGCCAGAATCCCGCTTTTTTGCACGAAATCAATCGTGGTGAGATTGGATTTAGCCAGCCCCAGCGAGGATTTCTGCCAGCCAATCGATTGAGCTGTCTCTATGCCTGCCTCGCCGGCTGCCGTTGCCTGCGCCAAACCCGCCTTGGCCTGATCGTAAGCAGCGTCCAGCGTTTCGGCGGTAATTCCGGATGCCGCCAGTTCATCGATAACGGTATCCCTTGAAGATGCGGACTGCATAATAAACATCGCGCCGAAGACAATGCAAACCACTCCGATTACTATTACCAGCAATGATAAAATGTTTTTCATAACTCTATTCTCCTTCTGTTGTTCCGTGATATTTAGCGCGCTGATTTTCCGATTCCTTGCGGCATTAAGCGGTGTTTTTTAAGCTTCCCTCCTTGTCGTCACAGTATAGAATAATCGAATTCGACTAAACAAAATTGCACTATAGTACAGCAGTTACACGGCAATAGTCAAACAGTACCATCGGGGGTAAAAATGGATTAGAATTTAATGTTTTGTGCTATAATATCGGAGATTTTTCCCCGCTGGAAGGGTTTCATGTTCACTCATCTTCACGTTCATACCGAATATAGCCTGCTCGACGGAATGTGCCGTATCAATCCCCTGCTAGAACGCGCCAAGGCGTTGGGCATGACTTCACTGGCGATAACCGATCACGGGGTGCTTTACGGCGCGGTGCAGTTCTATCAGGCCGCCAAAAAGGCCGGCATTAAACCTGTGCTCGGCTGCGAAACCTATGTCGCGCTGGGCAGCCGGCTGGGACGCTCCCCTGCCGATAAAGGCAATTTCCATCTGGTGCTGCTGGCGAAAAATCAAACGGGCTGGCATAACCTTATGCAGCTTATAACAAAAGCCAGCATCGAGGGGTATTATTACAAGCCCCGGGTGGATAAAGAGCTTCTCGCCCTGCATAGCGAAGGGCTTGTCGCCCTTTCGGCGTGTCTGGCCGGAGAAGTGCCTCATCTTATTCTGGAGAACAGGTTTCAGGATGCGCGCAGCGCCGCCCGCTGGTATAAAGAGACCTTTGAAGATTTCTATTTTGAGATTCAGCGTCAGCCGATAGCCGAACTGGAGCGTGTTAATCAGGAACTGATAGCCATATCAAAAGAACTGGATATTCCGCTGGTAGCTACCAACGATGTTCATTATATCAACCAGGACGACGCTTCTGCGCATGATGTGCTGCTGTGCATCGGCACAGGCACTACCATTCATGAAGAAAAACGCATGAGGATGCCGGGCGATTACTTCTACCTGAAATCACAGGAAGAGATGGCTGAACTCTATGCCGATTTGCCTGAAGCCATCGAAAATACGCAGGAGATTGTTGACAAGTGCAACCTGGAACTCGAATTCGGGCGTATGCATCTGCCGGAAATCGAACGGCCGCCGGATAAAACCCCGGAACAGTATCTGACGGATCTGTGCTATGAAGGATTGCCGGCATTCTATCCGGATGCCACACCTGAAGTGAAAGAGCGGCTCGAATACGAGCTGGACGTTATTGTAAAGACACAGTTCGCCAATTATTTTCTGGTGGTGTGGGACATAGTCAGGTTCGTGCGCCAGGCGAACATACATTTCAATGTGCGCGGCAGCGCCGCTTCCAGTATAGTTTTACGTTGCCTGGGCATAACGGAACTTGACCCGCTGGAGCACGCTCTCGTTTTCGAGCGCTTTCTTAACGTAGAGCGGCGCGAGATGCCTGATATCGACCTCGACTTTGAGGATACCCGCCGCGAAGAAGTCATCAGCTATGTTTCAGCCAAGTACGGACGCGATCACGTAGCTCAGATTATTACTTTCGGGACGCTGGGGGCTCGCGCTGCCCTGCGGGACGTAGGCCGCGCGCTGGGTATGAGCTACTCAGACGTGGACCGCGTGACGCGCCTGGTTCCCTTCGCGGTCGGCATGACCCTTGAGCGGGCTATGGAGGAGAACGCCGAGCTCAAGAATATCTATAATGACGATGCCACCATACGTAATTTGATAGATATGGCGCGCCGTGTGGAGGGCGTGTCAAGGCACGCCAGCACCCATGCCGCCGGCGTGGTCATCTCCAAATCGCCGCTTACCGACTACGCGCCGCTGCAAAAGCTGAGCAAAGGTGAAGACGGCGAACTGGTAATGACACAGTTCCCCATGGAGGACATCGCCCGTATCGGTCTGCTGAAGATGGACTTTCTCGGACTCTCCAACCTTACGATTCTCGCCAGAGCTAAAGAAATCATCCGCTCTACACGCGGGGTGGATATAAATCTGCGCAAAATTCCTATGGATGATGCCAAAACCTTTTCCCTGCTGGCTCACGGGGATACCACGGGCGTATTCCAGCTCGAAGGTTCCGGCATGCGGCGCTACATAAAGGAGCTCAAACCCACCGTTTTCAGCGATATCGCCGCCATGGTGGCGCTTTACCGCCCGGGGCCGATGGAGCAGATACCGCGGTTTATCAAATCCAAGCATGGCGAAGAACCTATAACTTACCTGCATCCTGCGCTGGAGGAATTCCTGGCCGAAACCTACGGCGTTATCGTCTATCAGGAGCAGGTGCTCTTTATCGTGCGCGCTTTAGGCGGTTACACCCTGGGGCAGGCGGATATCTTCCGCAAGGCCATGGGCAAGAAGAAGGCTGAGGTCATGGTGAAAGAGCGCAGGCACTTCATCGACGGCGCTATCGCCAAGGGGTTCACCGAGGAGCTGGCAGCCCAGGTCTATACTCTTATCGAACCCTTCGCCGGCTACGCCTTTAACAAGGCGCATGCCACTAACTATGCTCTTATTGCTTACCAGACGGCCTATCTCAAAGCCAACTATCCGGAAGAATATATAACGGCTCTCCTGATAGCATACTGGGGCAATGCCGAAAAAGTGGCGGTGGCGGTGGGCGAATCGCGCCGCCTCAAGATAGAGGTATTGCCTCCCGACATCAACAAAAGCGACGCATATTTTGCGATTGAGAAAACACCTGACGGACGTTCGGCTATCCGCTTCGGTCTGAGCGCCATCAAAAATGTCGGGATTGCCGCTATCGAGCCGATTATAGAAGAGAGAAAGAGCGGCGGAGATTATAAATCGATAGAAGACCTGTGCAAGCGCGCCGGCATGGCAGCCGCCAACCGCCGCGTGCTGGAAAGTCTGATAAAGGCCGGAGCTCTTGACCAGCTGGGTGAACGCGGAACGCTTCTTTTTAACGTCAACAGGCTGCTGGATATGGCCCAGCAGCAGCAGCGCCTCAAAGACAGCGGGCAGTCCACGATGTTTGATTTGTGGGGCACCGCTGTCGATGTGCCGACACCGGGACTGGAGCTGGTGGACGCCGCCGCTACCACCAAAGAGAAGCTGGACTGGGAGAAAGAGCTCACCGGAGTATATCTTTCGGAACATCCTTTCAGCCCCTACATCTCTCAGGCCGTAGAGGATAATACCACGCTTTGCGGGCAGATAGACTCCGAGATGGACGGGCAGGTGGTGCGTGTAGCCGGCATGGTGGCTTCGCTGCATACAATGCTGACGCGTGACGGGCAAACATCCGTGTCTGCGACTCTGGAAGACCTTGACGGACGTGTAGAAGTGATGGCCTGGGCGCGCATCTATGCTCAAACCAGAGAATTGTGGCAGGAAGGAAATATTTTACTTGTTGAAGGGAAGGTGCGGGAACGCGCCGACCAGATGCAAATTGTTTGTGAACGTGTGCGGAGGTATGATTTGGAACCCCAGAAAAAAGAAAAACCTGTGGTCAGGATGGCTGCGCCTGCTCCTGCCACGAAAGAAGAAAAAGCGGCGGAGCGGTTGCGGCTTAATATAAAATTGCAGCAGACAAACGATGCCGAAGCGGATATTGCCCAGCTTCATGCCGTTATGGCGGTCCTGCAGGATTATCCGGGAAACGATGAAGTTAATCTTACCGTAAGTAACGGCACCAAGATCTTTAAACTCAAGATGGGGCAGGTGAGGGTTACATACGGCGAGGAGTTGCGCCGCCGTGTAATTGCTCTTATCGGAACCGATGGGCTAAACATAGAAAGCCTTAGGATGTAGGTTGTCATGGAAGATGCGCGGGGTAATGATCGGGGCAACAGCAATGAAGGGCACCGCAAACGCCTGCGTGAAAAATTCATGAAGAGCGGCTTGAGCGGATTTCATGACTATGAAATTGTCGAACTGCTTTTAACACTGGGGCAGCCGCGAAAAGATTGCAAGCAGGCGGCCAAGGAAGCTGTCAGGCGCTTTAAGAATCTGCGCGGCGTGCTTGAAGCTTCACCCGGGGAACTGGAGCAAATAGAAGGCATAGGCCCGGTGAATGCTTTCGGCATCAGGTTCGTGCGTGAGGTTTCCGGTGAATATCTGAAGGAAAGAGCCCTGGATAAACGCTCTCTCAACTCGGAAAAAGCTGTTTGCGACTATCTCTACCAGTCAATGAGCGGGCTGAAGAAAGAGGTGTTCAGGGTTTTGTTTCTCAATAGCCAGAACGAATTGCTGGAGGCGGAGGATATATCGCAGGGAACAGTGAATGCCAGCGCCGTTTTCGCGCGGGAGGTGATGGAATCGGCCATAAAGCATCATGCCACTGCTTTAATATTCGTGCACAATCACCCCTCGGGGAATATCACCCCCAGCCAGGAAGATAAAAATATCACGCGTGAACTGATCCTCGCGTCAAGCGTTATGTCGCTTAAGGTTCTCGATCATCTCATCGTCGGCGATAACTGCCACTACAGTTTTGCCGCTCATGGGCTGATACAAAAATACGAGACTGAAATAGAGGGCATAAAAAGAAGAAATGGAACTTGAAGCCGCCACGGCATAACCTTTCCTGCCGACTGCCGTTATATAAGAGTGTAACTATCAGAGGAGGCATTATGAAAAAAATGTTGGCTGGCATGGCTTTTATGATTTTGCTGGCTGGTCTTTTAGCGGGCGGGTGCTCAGGTTCCGTTACCGCCAATACCGACCCGGATAAAACAATCCACGTAAAGGTCGGGGAGGAATTTATCATCGAGCTGAAGTCCAATCCCACTACCGGCTATAGCTGGGAATATACCGGCGTTTATGAGTGGATACAGGTTATGGACAAGACCTACGAAACCGATACTCCGGTGCTGACGGGTTCGGGGGGCACGGACATTTTTACCTTCAAAGCGAATAGCGAAGGCACGGCCATGCTGGATTTTGTCTATAAACGTTCCTGGGAAACCACTTCAGCGGAACAGAAAACCTTTACGGTCGAGGTTAGCCGGTAACCTTAATACCCTCGAGTTTCAACAGACGGCGTTTGGCGGGAAGCCCTCCGGTAAATCCCCCGATGCTGCCATTTGAGGCAATAACGCGGTGGCAGGGTATGATGACCGTTACGGGATTTCTGCCCAGCGCATTGCCTACGGCCCTCGAAGCTCCGGGCTTGCCGAGTTGCTGCGCTATCCATGCGTAGCTGCGCGTTTCTCCGTATGGTATGGCACGGCAGCTGTTCCACACTTTTTGCTGGAACTCTGTGCCGGACGAGAGGTCGAGTTTATCCGGGAAGACAACCGGTTTTCCCCGGTAATAATCACGGAGGCGGCATACGGTTTCATCGAACCGTTCAAAACTGGCGCGCGTATCCTCAGGTTTGATTTCCAGGCTCTCTACAGCCTTTTTTTCAGAATTGCATGCGGGCGTCAGTCTGGCAATCCCCGCCGGGGATATAAGCATGCCAACCCAACCAGAATCGGTTTTAAAGCTGGTGTAATGTCGCCGGACTGGTATTTCCCTGTCCAATATGATAAATCCTCTGTTTAGACAACAAGATGGCTCTCAGGCGGGTTCTATAGGGTGGCAGGATGCGTTATTCCAGTTCCGTGTTGATGAGGTCATACCTGCCGTCTGCCTTCCGCATGAGGATAGCGGCGCCGGCGCCGCTATCCGTGTTTATGAAAACGAACAGTTCGTCTTTAAGCAATTCCGCTTCTGCCAGCGCCTCAGACAGCGACATCGGCCTGATTCCAACGCTTTTTGTATGGGCGATGCGTTTTTTGCCGGAAGACGGCAATGCGTCTGTGGATTCTATCCGGATGGATTCCCCGCCTTTGTCCTGAACGCGCCATTTGCCTTTTTGTTTCTCAATCTGCTTGGTTATGGAATCCAGCGCGCGGTCCACTGCCGTCAATACGCTGTCAGCGCGTTCCTCTGCATGAATTTTAATATTGGCTCCGCTTATGTTAACACGTATCAGTGTGCGGTCGAGAGAAGAGCGTGTAGGTTCCTCGATAATCTCGATGCGGGTTTCCATGATGTTTTCCAGTTTGCCGTCGAATTTACCCAGCTTGCGTTCCACGTAGTTTTTAAGTTCCGGGGTAAGAGTAACATTGCGTGTGTTCAATATCAGTTCCATATAATATTCGACTCCTTTCCCTAAACTTCTCTGGCGACTGTCAGCCCCCAGACGGTTTTCGCTCCTGCCTGTTTGATGGCAGCGGCGCAGGCATCCAAAGTGGCTCCGGAGGTCGATACGTCGTCAATTAATAATACCCTTTTGTCTTTCAGTTTTCCATATGCGCCGGCAAACGCGCCGCGCATGTTGCGGTGCCTTTCAGCGGAACTGCCTGTTCTGGCTTGCGGCGCTGTGTTCACGCGGCGTTTGATTACATCATTCCGTACAGGTATGCCGGAAAGTCTGCCCAGATGCTGTGCCAGCAGCAGCGACTGGTTATATCCCCTTTCGCGCAGCCTTTGAGGGTGAAGCGGCACAGGCACGAGAATATCGGCCATGATGGGGTTTTCGGCAAGATATGAGTGCAAAATCTTTGCCAGAGGAGCGGCCATTATTCGTATATTCTGATATTTTAACTGGTGGACAGCCTTGCGCGTCAGTTTTTGAAACACAAGAGGCGAACGTATTCCATCGACAGCAAGTTCAAGCCCTGCGCAGTCGCGGCACGCGGGGCTGCCGGTTAGAGGCAGGCCGCAGCGCAGACAAAACGGAGGCATCAGTCTGTCCAGCTTTTCCATACAGGACAAGCAGAGCACATCTCCTTCCCGTCCGCAGCCTATGCAATACTGCGGGAAAAGGATGCCGGTTACAGCCTTTCCCAGCCGTTCTGCGATATACAACTCGCGGCCTCGCGTCAGCAATCTTTATGGGGTTGCGTTGTTCTGCCGCGAGCGTCCGTTATTGACGCCGTTCATGATAGGTTCGTTAATATAAATATCACCGTTCCTGATCTTGATGTTATAGCCGCATTCAGGATTGGTGCAGACCCAGGCTTTGTACTTTATGGAAGCGCCCTGGCTTCCAAAGTCTGACAGGGGTACCAGATCGCCCACATGGCATTTATGACACTTGGGCATAGCATTTTGTTCCACGGAATCCACCTCCCAGCCTTGATTTGCGGGAAGTATACACTACCATATCGGCAAAAGGCAACAGGCTTTTCCCGTAGCTTCAGGAGTCTGTCGTTATTAAAAGAAAAGATATCTGAGGAGTAGAGAATGGGTCTGGTTTTTCAGGCTTTGAGTCTTAAATCGGCGGATGAAAGAATGGTGTAGACAGGTCCTGATGGAGCAAGCCGGCTTTCAATAAGATTTATGCGGCGCACCGGTATTTTGTGTCCCGGCTTGTATGTTATGGAATTGATAACCTGCCCCAGTTTTTGCCTTTCGGCAGATGAAGCCTCATCACGTATGCGGGCCAGCGTAAGATGGGGGCTGAAAGGGCGGGGCTCGGGGGGGAATCCTGCTTCTGCCAGAAGCTGCTCCAGATGTTTGTGTATTTTAGATAATTTGTCGAGGTCTCCAGCCAGTCCAACCCATACTACGCGCGGACGGTATATGCCAGGGAAAACGCCCAGCCCTTCCAGCGTCAATTCGGAGGCGTCATAAAAAGAGCTTAATGCAGCCATTGCCTTTTTAATTCCGCCGATCCCTGATACCGGCACGTTTCCCAAAAATTTTAATGTCAGATGGATGCTGGACGGGGTGACCCATCTGGCAGGACAGTTTCCGCAACTTTGCTGCAGTTTCGACTGCAGGCGGGAAAGCTCCTTTGTAACATCCTCCGGCATTTCTATGGCGATGAATGCGCGGATATATCTGGCGCTGTTATTTTCCACTATTCAATCCCAGAAGCCCGGCGGCGTTTATTCCGAGAATATTTTCCCTGCTTTTTATGTCAAGGTTCATTCCAGCGATTTCGTCAATAAGGCGTTTTTGGGGTATTACAGGGTAATCGCTGCCGAAAAGTACCCGTTCTGCTCCGATGATACCAATTACATGCTCAAATATCGCTGGGCTGTAAAGAAAACTTGATGCTGCCGTGTCGTACCAAACATTGGACAGCGTTTTTTTTACCTCCGGCATCAGTTCGTAGAAAGGCAATCCGCCTCCCCAGTGCGCCAGCACGGCCTTTAGTTCAGGATGGCGGCAGATGAATTGATAAAGGATACGGGGCGTCAGTTCTCCCTTGCCTGGATAGGGGTGTCCTACCGGCTCTGACGCATGAAACAAACACACCATTGCATTTTCGACAAGAAACTTGACAAGGGGTGTCCATAGACTGTCAATGGATCTGTCTAGACCGGAGGCCGGCGGTCTCAGTTCGCCTATTCCTTTTACTCCGCCTTTGGCGCAGCGTTCAAGCTCGTAAAGGGCTTTGTCCCCTGCCTCCGGTTTTAGCATGGCTAATCCTGTAAGGCGTTGGGGGTAGCGTGATATGGACTCCAGAATGTAGTTGTTCGACTCGCAGCATAGTTCATGTTCTGACCAGTTAAAACCGCAGACTATGGACATGTCTATGCCGTTTATGTCCATACTGTCAATCAGTTCTTCTGCGCTAGCCAGTTTGGCTGATGGTTTGCCGTACAGTTCCGCAAAAGCGCTGTCCGCTTTAAGGTAGTTATTGCGGTTTATCGATATTTCGGGCGGGAAAATATGGGTGTGAGAGTCTATTATCACGAGCGGATTATATCACAAATAAAAGAGAGGCGGACTGTACAGTCCGCCTCTCTTTTTGCTATCGATATACAGAATGCCGGAAATAGTCTGTCAGGGCTTTTATTTCTTTTCTGATTTTGCTTCTGCCGCAGGAGCCTCAGCCGCTTCTGCTGCCACCGGCGCTGAAGCAACGATAGTCTCTTTTTCTTCAGCTACCTGGCTTATCTTGACGATGAGCTGATCGGGAGGCGCAACAATGGTTACCCCCGGCTTGAGCTTTATGTCGCGAACTGAAATCGACTGATTGACATCGGCCAGGACGCTGATATCAATTTCGATCTGGGGAGGCAGATCATCAGGCAGACATTCGACATCGAGTTCGTTGACGATATGCTCGATAATATTGTTTTTCTTCTTGAGAGCCGGAGAGGCGCCGATGAAGATAACCGGTAATGCCACTTTGATTTTTTCCGTTTTGTTCACCTGATAAAGATCAACATGGATAAGATTTCCGGTAAGGGCATTGCGCTGTATCTCGCGCACAAAAACGCTTCGCGCTTCCTTCTCTCCGCCAACCTTGATGTTGACAAGCCTGGTCGTGCCCTTTTCGGCGATGATGCCCTGAAGCTCGCTGGTATCGCATTGAAGAGCCATCGATTCTACTCCGGGACCGAAGAGATGCGCGGGAGTCAGCCCCTGACGGCGCAGAAAGCGGGTCTTTTTCCCTGTTATCTCTCTTTTGTTTACCTTTAAATTTGAATCTGCCATTTTAATTGCCTCCTAGTCTATATCCGCTGCGTTAATTTATATATATTTTTTGACTTGATTATTATATCAGGTTCCAGTCTGAATATCCCTGTTTTATAACTGCCAGATATTCGGCTGACGGCTTGCCTTCATCCTGCTGCCGTTTTCTGGCGAAAGTTAATGCTTCAACCGTTTCTCCCGTGTCCCTGAAAACAATTACACCGGCTTTTGTGTAATCCGGCCCTTCATATTGACCGAGACGGGCCATATCCTGTTCGCTTATTTCGTATATACCTCCCAGGACTTTATCCCCACGTGATTGCTGGATGCTGGCTACAGATCCGCGCCAGTTGCGTGACCAGCCTGAAAAAATCAACTTATAGTTTGGAAGAACAGCGCTAAAACATACCTTTGCAGAAGGAGCGCGCTCGGACATTTGCTTGCGGCTCAGGTTTGAGGCATAGGCAAAATAATACACGAGTTCTCCTTTTAAAAGGCGGGTGCACTGTTCCCAAAGTTTATATATTAGCCTTTTTTGGCTTTGCAGTCAAAAGCAGGCATGGCGGTAAAAAGGGAGGCACTCTTAAACGGAGTGCCTCCCCAGAACGATCCCGATTGAATTATTCAATCGTTTTAGATATCGAAGATATAAGCTCCGGTGTCTTATCGGCTGCCTTGTAATAGCTGATGAAGCTTTCGACCAGTGAATCATCTCCCTCGAAAGCTTTACTGAACTGGTAAGAGATGGTTTGGTAAAGCAATCTGGCTGTAACGGTGTACGGGCCATTGCCTTTCAGGTTAATTTTGTAGGTTACCTGGTCAGAGCCTCCGGTGAAATCCGTGTCTGCCAGCGCTTCTCCGTAGACGCCTACGTCGGCAGGCGCTGTGGTCTTGTCGAAGCCGGTTGGCAGAAGACGGTTATCTTTGAGGTAACTCGATCCGCGAAGAAGATGATAGGTGACATTGCCCTCGGTATCGCTCATCACTGACTCGTAAATCTGCACCTGGCCGGAACTGGTGATAATGTCATAATGCGGTTCATAACTTCCTGCTTTGGCATCGCCGTCGTTTCCCTGTATGCTCCCGTCTGCATTGGGGGCGCCGGATTCGAATACGACTTTACCGTTGCTGTCAGTCACAGTGAACTGTATCCAGGCGCGGCGGGAGGGGAAACCGCAGGGGAATTTATGGCCGGCGCTATCGGAAACGGACAGAGTGACGCTGAGTTCTCCGTTATCAAACGAACTGCCCAGAATGGAAACTTTACCCGAGCGTGTTTCCAGCTGATTGCTGGTCAATTGCGACATGGCCAGCATCTGTTCGGTTGAAGCGGTAAGCTCAAGTTCCTGCACGTGGGCAGCCATTATGTCAAGAATGATGCTGCTGCCGCCGACAAACATGTGCTGGTAAAACGAATCGCGTTTTGCCAGGTCGTAAGGATTGTTGGAGATAGCTACGGATGAGCCTGCCGCAGGCATGTGGCAGCTCTGGCATTCAATTTGCGCATCAGGGTTGCTGCCGTAAGAACTTTGTTCCCATTCAAGGTATGGCGTTTGTTCGGGAAACATGCCGCCTACATTGCCGTCGCTGTCGATAAAAGGCGTATATACAGTATGGCAGGTGGCGCAAAGTTCGGATGTGGTGGTTTGGTCTCCTTCCGCAGGGGTGTATCCCACCACCTGCTGCATGGTTGCAGCCAGCGGATCCGGGTATTGACCGAAGATAATACGGTCAATGCCTCTGGCGGCGGTATCTATAACATAATGTCCTTCAAAACTGTCATGTGTTCCGAGCCCTTCTTCCTGTATCTGGTGGCATAAAGTGCAGGAATTGCCATCCATGGCGGCGGCATTCAGGCTGTTGGAAGCATTGAGGAACCCGTTGCCCAGCATGTTTGTCGCAGTGCCGTCGCTTGCTGCCTGGGTGCGGGCCATAGGCATATGGCAGGTGGCGCAGGTGTCTTCTATTACTTCCGCCAGCTCCGGAAGGTGTGCAACTTCCGATGCAGTCTTGGCAAGGAAATACGGATCTCTGGCGGCATTGGCCATTATCGTGGCCCGCCATTGGGTATCGATAGAAACGTCTGCTCCGTTGTCATCATAGAGATTGCTGTGGCACTGCGCGCAATTTCCTGATCCTGCAAAGCTGGTAGTGGAGAATTGAACCAGCGGAGAACCGGGGTCGTAAGGAGTAGTGGATGTTGCCGGTGATCCTCCTGTACAGGCGCCGGTGACAATAATCAGAATGCCTAATCCGAAACTTGCGAGTGTCTTGCCTGATCTGGGTATTGTTACCATTAACATTTTTTCCTTTCTGCCAGGGACTTTTGGAAACAGGCGACTGCTAAAATTATCAGGCAAGCATTTATCGGTGTCAAGGCTGTTACCAAAGTTTATTAAAAAATATATTAAATTCAACCCAAAGCTATTGACATTTGAGTTACGAATAGTCTATCCTAGCAACCAAACTGACTAAGGAGGTGTTCCATGCAGGGTTACTGTGTAAAGTGCCGCAAAAAGCAAGAAATGAAAAGCGCCAAGGCCATCACCATGAAGAATGGCCGTCCGGCCACTCAGGGTGTTTGCCCCGTTTGCGGCACCAAAATGTTCAAAATCGGCAAGTAGCTTTATTAGCTTGCCAGGTGAGAGAGGCTGGATGTATATCCGGCCTCTTTTCAATTTCAGACCTTGACTGCAAGCCATGTTATTCCGTAAGGTTTGACATTCTTGAGCAGGCAGTTTATATTGGCATTATCCGTGGCAAAACCATGCCACCGGGAAAAGGGGTTCTGACGTTATGAAGGCCTACGGCGAGCCCGTTCCGGTAGATAAATTACCCCGGTTAAATGAATATGGCGCAGATGATCTTTTCATATGTTGCGCCAGTTTTGAGGAAAGGTGTCTCTCCTGCGCTCAAAGAGTCGGCACCGGATTCAGGGTTCGTTACAGCATAATATTTGTTATTGAAGAACCTTTCTATACCAAAGAAGTAGATACCAACCTGTTCAAGCTGCAATCCCAGTTGGGCAGGCATACAGCCGAGGGCGTTTATATTATCCGCTGCCAGCGCGATAATCCGGCTGAAGCTATCAGCCAGCTAAAAAATATCTGGCCGAAATGCAGGCCCAAAGATGTCGATGAACCTTTTATTACCCTGGACATCAGCGGATTCACCAAGATTTACCTTCTGCAGTTGCTGTATTTTATTGTCGCCGAGCAGAATCTGGGCATTCCGCGTATCCTCCATACCACGCAGGAATATACCCCAACCAAGCTTACCCGCGGTGTTGAACAAATCACTACAGTGGCCAATTTTTTCGGCACGGTGTCTTTCGAAAAACAGACACTTCTGGTGCTGTTGCTGGGATTCGAGCCTGAGCGCAGTCTCAGTGTTTGGAAACACTTCAATCCTGCGCGCACTATAGCGTTGATAAGCAATCCGCCCAGGGACGGGCAGGCTGACTATCTGGAATACGCCCAGAAAAATAATGCCTATCTGCTGGCTCAGCAGGGAGTAGAATTGCGCGATGTGCCTCCCGATGATCCTTACGGAGTGCGCAACACCCTTGAATCGATATATCATGAGGTACGAGACTCTTTTAATGTGGCGATAGGTCCCTTTGGCACAAAGCCGCAGACAGTCGGCGTATTTCTGTTCTGTCTGGAACATCCAAAAGTGCAGGTTGTGTATTCTTACCCCACCAGTTATACGCGCTCTTATTTGCAGCGGCAGCCCGGTGTTACCCTTTTATTGCCCATGTCTCCGGCGGTAGGTGTGGACATTCATAACAGGGATAACGAGGACTGATCTTCTGTTTCGGCGCAAGGTTTTCTTGAATAGCCACTCTTCTATAGCTAACTTTAAATTCAACTTCAAATTGTTATACCAGCCTGTTCATACCCCCCCCCTTGACAATTCCAGTCAGTTGACTATACACTGTCAACACTATGACACATCAAAGTTTTAACATAAATGAAGCAGCAAAAAAACTGAATGTTTCCACGCGCACTATCAGGCGTTATATCAAGGCAGGCAAGCTAAGGGCTGAACTGGTTAAAGGCAGCTTTGGCGAGGAATACCGCATACTGGAACTTCCTCCGCAGCTTGACCCCAATCTATCCCTTGACAATGACAGGGGCAATGACACGGCTGTTGGCAAGGCTTCCGGGCAATCTTCCAGCGAGAGTTTCGATCTTATCCGCGAACTGCAGGAGAAGAATCTGGCGCTTGCGGCGCAGCTTGGCGCAGCCGCAGAACGCATCCGCAGCCTTGAAAGCCAGGTTAAACTGCTGGCTCCGCCAAAAAGCGAAAAACCGGCGGCGGAATCATGGTGGCACAAAGTTCAGGGGGTATTTCAGCATCGGAAAGAGGACTAGAGACGGTGCGGTAATTGTCCATGCACCCTTGACAGGTGTGTCAGAGCAACGATAACCGGCAACACTATTCCATAGACAACATATATTCCGTTAACGTGGAAAATCCAACCTAAAAGCGGAAGCAGTACGAAAAGCGGCACGCTGGAAAGTGTAACGTTTTTTGTTTTAAGCAGTGTCAACAAGCTGATAACGCCGGCAATGAGCATAGGCCATGTCATCAGTGAAAGCAATACCCCGATGGTTACCGCTTCCCCGCGTCCCCCGCTGAAATGCAGGAATACAGGCCAGTTGTGTCCTATGACTGCGAGAATCCCCGAGAGAAGTATAATGGGCACGCTCATGTCTGCAAGCCTGGCAAGAAAGATTACAAGAGCGCCTTTAAAGGCATCTATCAGGCCTACCGCGATTCCGATGCGAGGTCCGAACAGCCGGAATGCGTTTTGAGCGCCCATGTTGCAATCCCCCATCAGCCGGATATCATTTCCGCTGACAAGCCTGCCTGCGATATAGGCTGTGGGGAATGAACCTATAAGGTAGGCCAGGACAAGTATTGACATTGTCAAAGCCCACATCTGTTTTTCCTGGTGCCGGGGGAGGGACTCGAACCCACAAGGATTGCTCCGGAGGATTTTAAGTCCTCTGCGTCTGCCAGTTCCGCCACCCCGGCTTGTCGTTAACCTGTGATATTGTACTATGACTGAACGCAGGCTTCAACTTTGTGCTATACAGGGTTCCGTCCTGATTCGGTTGATGCCCGATAATTCCCTGAATTCACTTCCTTGCGCTCTCTTCTGACTCTCTTCCGCACGCCCTCTCTCTAAGGCTGAAGATGAAATGACGGTTATAGGCGGGCGAGAGAGTAAAAAGGAAAAGACTGGTTATATGGGGAGAAACTGGATGGAGGGATGCGTGCCGCCCCTCCCTGAGGTACTCACGCTCGGCATGCCTCGCTCAGGACGACAAGGGATTAAAACTGACAACTGCTTTGATACTGGCTATCCTTGAGGTTTTATACTGATCACAGGGGAAAATCCTTCTCAGCCTTGCGGCAGTCTTCCTTTTGCAAAAGGAAGAGGAGAACGCTGGATTGTCGGGTCGAGCCCGACAATGACAGAGTGATAAGGAGGAGAGGAGGGTGGGCGGGAGAATAAATAGCAAAGGATTCTAATAAAGGGGAAAAAGGTGATAAACATAAGGATTTTAAAAGGAGGCTGCATTCTTCGCTCAGCGGCAGGGACAGGCTCCCTTTTAACTCCCTGTTTAATTAAATCATCAAAAGCGAAGTTATCTGATAAAAGCTGTTTTTAAAAGAGAGAATGAAACGCAGCGTGGAAAGTAGAGAGGCGACGAGCGGATTCGAACCGCTGATGGGGGTTTTGCAGACCCCTGCCTTGCCGCTTGGCTACGTCGCCAGAAACGTATAGAACAGCCAATAGCATAACGTTTGCAGGCGTAAAAGTCAACGTTTGGAGATATAATGACGCTGTTCTCCATAAAGATGCCTGACCGGATGCCAGCTTATGGAAAGAAAAATATTACCCGGAAGCGAGGGAGTAGAAACAAGAGGATTAAGCTATCGGGGAGATACGATGGAGCGGAAGACGAGACTCGAACTCGCGACCTTCTCCTTGGCAAGGAGACGTTCTACCACTGAACTACTTCCGCTTGCTCCAATTTACTGTGGTGCCGAGAGAGAGATTTGAACTCTCACGAGATTTAACTCTCACTAGCCCCTCAAGCTAGCGTGTCTGCCATTCCACCATCTCGGCGCTGGCAGGAGTGGAAGGGCTCGAACCCTCGACCTACGGTTTTGGAGACCGCCGCTCTACCAACTGAGCTACACTCCTAGCTCAATAAATGATAGCACAAATTGTTAAAAAAATTAACTGCCGCCAAAATGGCAGCAGGAGATATATTACTGGCTTTCCCCTTTTTTTGTCAAGCGGGGCATGGAAAAATATTTTATCAGATATTTTGTAAAAAAGTTATGTAAAGTCAACGGGCTGGCATTTTTATTTTTATACAAAGGCGCTGAAAGAAAGCCGGATTACGGCGGATGCTTTGACAATTGTTTGGACATGTATTGACAGGTTGTCATGAGGTCAATAGAATGAGACAAAGTAAGGGAGGATGATTTGTATCAAAAAACTGTATTAGCTAACGGTTTGCGTGTTATAAGCGAGACAATGCCGCAAACTCACTCCGCCTCCATCTGCCTATTTGTCGGAGTGGGCTCCCGTTATGAGACCAACCAGCGCGCCGGTATCTCTCACTTCATCGAGCATGTGCTTTTCCGCGGGACGCAAAAACGTCCCACTTCACATGAGATATCCGAAGCTATCGAGGGCGTCGGCGGCATTCTCAACGGGGGTACTGACCGCGAAAGCACGGTCTACTGGTGCAAAGTAGCGCGGCCTCATTTCGATCTGGCTCTCGACGTCTTATGCGATATGCTGCTTAATTCCAAGCTTGATCCCGGCGATATTGAAAAGGAACGTCAGGTCATCATCGAAGAAATAAATATGTGCCATGATTCCCCTTCTTCAGAGGTGGGGCTTATCATCGAAAAGTTGCTGTGGCCGAAAGATCCTCTGGGACGAGATATTGCGGGAACAAAAAAATCAGTGTCCTCTATTTCGCGAGATGATCTGACCGGATATATAACCCGTCACTATACACCGGGCTCTACGGTTATATCCATTGCGGGCGCCGTGGAACACAAGGACGCAGTAGCGGCAGTAGAAAAATATCTTGGCGGCTGGACAACCGCTGGACATTGTCCAGGGTTTAAGTCCTTCCGCCAGCATGATGCTCCGAGGACTGAGATAGAATCCCGGGACATAGAGCAGACTCACATGTGTCTTGCCCTGCCGGGGTTGTCGCTTTTTGATCCGCAGCGTTTTACCATGGATATGATGAACGTCATACTGGGTGAGGGCATGAGCAGCCGCCTTTTCAGCGAGGTGCGCGACAAGCTTGGTCTGGCGTATAGCGTGCAGAGTTATGTGGACCATTTGAACGACACCGGCTCGCTGGTGGTTTATGCAGGGGTTGACACCGGAAAGGCAAAACTGGCACTGGAAGCTATCATAAAGGAGTTGGAGCGTTTCAAAAAAGAGACTATATCTCCGGCCGAACTCTCAAAAGCCAAAGAGATGGCAAAAGGGCAGCTTGCCCTGCGTCTTGAAGACAGCCGCCGTGTTGCCAGCTGGCTGGGCGGTCAGGAAACTCTGGCAGGCCGCATTCTTACTATCGGGGATGTGAATGCTCTGGTGGATAAAGTTACCGCCAGCGGCATTAAAAGACTGGCGCAGCAGCTTATTGACAGGCCGAAAATGCGGCTGGCAGTTGTAGGCCCTCATCATAAAGATGATTCGCTGCGGGATCTCATTGAGTCATAGCCTTATACGTTATGTCAAGAACAACCGGCAGCGTCCGGCGGCTTTAAACTGAAAGTTTCTATCAGGTGGTTCTTGTGAGCATAAAGGGAGACCCTCGACAATTGTCGAGGGTCTCCTGCATTTTGTCCAGAGGTATTGTCCAGAGCTGCGGCTCTAGTACATGTCTCCCATGCCCATGCCGCCCATGCCGCCGGCTCCTGCTGGCGGATTCTTGTCTTTTTCAGGGATGTCGGCTATGAGCGATTCTGTCACCAGCACCATGCTGGCGATGCTGGCGGCATTGACCAGCGCGCTGCGGACAACTTTGGTAGGATCGATAATGCCCATATCTACCATGTTTCCGAATACACAGGTTTCAGCGTTGTAGCCTTCGCCCTTGCCGCTTTTCTTGACAGTGTCCAGAATGACGGCGCCGTCGCGTCCGGCATTGTTGGCTATGCAGCGGATAGGTTCTTCGACAGCTTTCTTGATTATGTTAACTCCAGTAAGCTCGTCGCCTGTAACCTCAAGTTTGTCAAGGGCGGGCAGCGAATTCAGCAGGCCGATGCCGCCGCCGGGAAGGATTCCTTCTTCAACTGCAGCGCGTGTAGCTGAGAGAGCATCCTCTACGCGGTGCTTCTTTTCTTTCATTTCGGTTTCGGTGGCTGCGCCTACCTTGATAACGGCAACGCCGCCGGCCAGACGCGCCATGCGCTCCTGAAGCTTCTCGCGGTCGAAGTCGGAATCGGTTTCATCTATCTGGGACTTGAGCTGCTTGATGCGGTCTTTTATGTTATCAGCGGAACCTTTGCCCTCGATGATGGTGGTCTTGTCCTTGTTGACCTCCACGCGGCGGGCGCGGCCAAGATCTTCTGCGGTTACGGAATCGAGTTTGCGGCCTACATCCTCGGAAATCACCTTGCCGCCTGTAAGGATGGCGATGTCTTCCAGCATGGCCTTGCGGCGGTCACCGAACCCGGGGGCCTTGACGGCTACGACATTAAGTGTCCCCTTCAGCTTGTTGACTACCAGGGTGGCCAGGGCTTCGCCGTCCACGTCATCGGCAATGATAAACAGGTTTTTAGTGACCTGCAAGATGCGCTCCAGCGAGGGCAGAATCTCCTGAATTGAGGAGATTTTCTTGTCGGTAATCATTATGTAAGCATCATCCATGTTGGCTTCCATGCGGGCGGTGTCGGTCACGAAGTAGGCTGACACATAACCGCGGTCGAACTGCATGCCCTCGACATATTCAGTCTCAAATTTGGTTCCCTTGGATTCCTCGATGGTGATGACTCCGTCCTTGCCCACCTTTTCCATGACGGTAGCGATAAGATCGCCGATCTCGGGATCTTTGGCGGTGATGGTGGCTACCTGGACAATCTGCTCCTTACCCTTGACAGGGGTGGACGCGCGCTTGAGTTCGTCAACCACGGCGCTGGTGGCTTTTTCAATGCCGTGCTTGAGGCTGAGAGGTTCTGCGCCGGCAGCAATATTCTTGAAACCTTCGCTGATAATTGCCCAGGCCAGAACCGTGGAGGTGGTGGTGCCGTCGCCGGCTGCGTCATTGGTCTTGGAAGAGGCTTCCTTTACCAGCTGAACGCCCATGTTTTCGAATGGATCAGGGAGTTCTATTTCCTTGGCGATGGTCACTCCGTCGTCAATGATTGTAGGGGCTCCCCATTTTTTGTCCAGGGCTACCGGATGGCCCTTGGGGCCCAGTGTTACCCTGACAGCGGATGCCAGGACATCGACTCCCTTTTTGAGGGAGCGTCTTACGTCTTCACCGAAAATAATTTGTTTTGCCATACCTTTTCTTTCTCCTTACCTGGCTTTCTTGGCCAGAATGTCGCTTTCGCGCAGTATTATGAGGTCTTCGCCGTCGAGTTTAATCTCGGTGCCGCCGTATTTGGCGTAGATGACGAGGTCTCCTACCTTGACTTCCATGGGGATGCACTCGCCTTTATCGGAGCGCTTGCCTGCTCCTACGGCCAGTACTTCACCTTCCTGGGGTTTTTCTTTGACGGTGTCAGGAAGGACGATTCCGCCTCTGCTTACTTCCTCTCTGGCCATCGGTTTGACCAGAACCCGTTCTCCTAACGGTTGAATCCTAGATTCCATTCTTAATCCTCCTTAATTTCTTTTCCAGTTATTATAGGGCTTTTAAAATATATTAGCAATCTCGAGGGGAGACTGCTAATCAATGATAGCTGAATTAAGCTGCACTCGCAACTGGTTACAGAAAGTAAGATGCACAATTAGAAACAACCAGAGAAAATTAGGTGAATAAAATATTGAATTATCTCTGAAAAGCTCGCAGATGCTATGTTATGCTAATCTTAAACCTGGTATTACATCCATGTCAAGGCCGTCAAATAGGCCCTTCTGAAACCTGAAGTAACCGCATGATGCAACCATGGCGGCGTTATCTGTGCACAGTATTGGTTCCGGGATCAGTACCGGAACCCCGGATTCTTCACTAAGACGTTTGCGTAAAAGGCGGTTGGACGACACTCCCCCGGACATAAGAATTTGCCTGACTCCGCACTCTTCAGCTGCTGCAACGGTCTTGGACACAAGTATGGACACGACAGCCTCCTGAAAACTGGTGGCGGCATCATCGATGTTAGTTATCTTGCCATTCTCGACCATGCGGTAAAGCGCTGTTTTAACACCGCTGAAACTGAAGTCATGCGTACCGGCAAGCCATGCATGGGGAAGGTCTATACAGGCCTTGCCATTTTGTGCAGCCCTGTCTATGGCCGGTCCGCCGGGATAGCCAAGACCCAGTATCCGCGCTGCCTTATCGAATGCCTCGCCGGCGGCATCGTCGCGGGTTTTCCCCAGCAGTTCATAATCGCCGTGGCCGCGCATCAGTATCAGGTCTGTATGACCGCCTGAGACTACCAGACATAACAATGGAAACTCGGGGATGTTCCCTCCGAGCCAGTTGGCATATATATGGGCTTCGATATGGTTTATGCCGATTAACCGGATGTTTTGCGCCATGGCTATGGCCTTGGCGGCGCTGACGCCCACCAGCAGCGATCCGGCCAGGCCGGGGCCGTTGGTCACGGCGATGGCATCGATGTCATGCCATGATGTCATGGCTTTGTCCATAGCCTGCCGTATGACGGGGATAATGGACAGAAGGTGCTGCCGCGAAGCCACTTCCGGTATGACGCCGCCGTAGCGGGCGTGTATCTCAACCTGCGATGCTATCTCGTTGGAAATGAGGCGAACTCCGTCTTCGACAATCGCCGCCGCCGTCTCGTCGCAGGAGCTTTCGATGCCCAGTATTTTCATAACAAGGAATTATAACATAACAATTGAGTGGCTGGCCTTTAGCTATCAGCTTTCAACGGCCAGCTATCAGTTGTCAGTAATCAGTTGACAATTATTGGGTTGTTAAGTGGGTGTATGATAGCACGGGGCTTTAGACAGATGACAAGGGGTTTTGTCGTGTCGGTGGAAGAGGGAAGTCTTCATCTCCTTCACGGGATGGAGATTGGCAGATGCCGCTGTAATCAATAGTAAAGGTGAATTATGGCTGGAACAAAGGCACGCGCAGCGTGCCGCTACGGTTTCACCACTACCTTAATCTTTTCCCGTCAGGCTATTCGATAGAGATTGCTTTGCCCCGACTTGTCGGGGCTCTCAACGACGACAAAAAGGGGCGATTGGCCTGCCGCATCATCAACTATGATAACCTGTTGGGCAAGATACAAGAGGCGAATGGTATTCGCCCCTGCGGGATGGGAAAAATCCCTCGCCGTGCGACTATTTATTAACTTGAGCGACGATATGATCAGCGATGCAGAGTAAAGCCTTCAAACCTACAAGCCTTTTGGCGAAAGGGAGAGCAACTGGAATTATCTGTCCGCTCATAAGCCGTTAGTCCGACCCACATCAGGAAAAGGAGTTGCCATATAGATGACAGGAATTTCCATAGATACGGGGATAACTAATTTTCACCGGGTTAAGGCTCGATAACCGGATTGTTCTTTTGTTTGACTACTGTTGCCGGTGATGCTAGCATTTCCAGAGGACTGGACAGAAGGGATAGACATGTCAACCACAAAAAGAGTAATCGCCCTGCTAATCATGCTGGCTTTTATAGCGCTTGGTATCGCATTGATGATTCAACGCATAGGAGCCGTTATCGGCTGGGACAACATAGGCGGCGGATGGTGGGTTATTGTACTTCTGTCAGGTCTCATACTGCTAACTGCGCTAGTCATCTACAGGGCGGTGAAGATCAAGCTTAATAGATGACATAACGATTTATGAAGTTTTGACTTTGGACATCCTGTCTGTCCTTGAACCATAGCGTCTTACAACCTCGGAACAGGGTGAAATCCCTGCTTCAGCTTTGACAC
>CAYRSY010000013.1:17240-23784 GCA_964427105.1 uncultured Dehalococcoidales bacterium | reverse complement strand
TGCCGCTGCCGTTGACGCCGAAAACGGGTTTGGGCATGAAGGTGGCGTACACGCCATTCTCGTAGGCAACTTCCTTGACTACCAGGCGATAGGTCATAACGTTGTCAGCCATAGTGAGAGCATCTGTATAACGCATGTCTATCTCATGCTGGGAAGGAGCAGCCTCGTGATGCGAATACTCCACGCCGATACCCATCTGCTCCAGCATAAGCACCGTGTCGCGCCTAAGGTCGGAGGCTTCATCCAGCGGCGTCAGATCGAAATAGCCGCCGGCATCCAGGAATCCCGTTCCCTGAGGAAGTTTGCCGTCGGCATCCTTTTTAAAATAAAAGTATTCGAGTTCCGGGCCGACGTAGAAGGTATAGCCCATATCGGCAGCCCGCTTGAGAACCTTTTTAAGGGCATAACGCGGGTCGCCTTCGAAAGGAGTGCCTTCCGGCAGCTGCACGTCGCAAAACATGCGCGCCACGCCGTGACGGTCCTTGGGCCTCCAGGGAAGTATGCGGAAGGTATCGGGATCAGGCATGGCTATCATGTCGCTTTCATCAATGCGGGTATAGCCCTCGATAGATGAGCCGTCGAAACCCATCCCTTCTTCCAGCGCCCCTTCGAGCTCATCGATATTGATGGCAAAACTCTTGAGAACACCCAGAACATCGGTGAACCAGATGCGTATAAACCTTATGTCATGTTCCTTGCACTGCTTGAGAACATAAGCCTTGGATTCAGCGTTGGATTTACCGTTCACGGAAAACCTCCTTCAAAAACTGCATAATCATTATAACACAGCCGCAACAGATAAAGCCTCGCCCGGATAGTCTGCTGCCGTTTGGTTTTAATTGATATTTTCCGGAGAGAAAACTCAAACGCCGGATTCCAGGCTTTAAACAGGTGCGGACAACAGCTTTCCATCGGCCTCGCTGCCGTGGAATCAAGCGGGGAAAGTTAACTCCGTACGATAGAAAAAGAGGCCTCCCGGATGAGAGGCCTCTTCAATATTCGGGGAAATTGGACTAGATGTCGAAATACATGTGGAACTCGTAGGGATGCGGGCGCATGCGGATAGCGTCCACCTCCTGTGTGCGCTTGTAATCTATCCACACATCGATAACGTCTTTGGTGAACACATCTCCCGCCAGCAGGAAATCATGGTCTTTTTCAAGAGCGTTCAGCGCCTGTTCCAGAGAGCCGGGAACCGTGCGGATTCTGGCTGCCTCTTTTTTGGGCAGATCATACAGGTTCATGTCGTGCGGTTCACCCGGGTCTATCTTGTTCTGTATGCCGTCGAGTCCGGCCATCAGCAGGGCGGCCAGACACATATAGCCGTTGGCAGTACTGTCAGGGCAGCGGAACTCTATGCGCTTGGATTTGGGATTATCGCTGTACATAGGTATGCGCACCGAGGCCGAGCGGTTGCGGGCAGAATATACCAGATTGACAGGGGCTTCATAGCCCGGAACGAGACGTTTGTACGAGTTGGTGGTGGGCGCGCAGATAGCCATCAGGGCATCGGCGTGCTTTAACAGCCCGCCGATATAGTACTTGGCCATCTGGCTAATCATGGCATAGCCCTTGGCATCGAAGAACAGGTTCTTGCCGCCCTTGAAAAGCGACTGATGCACATGCATGCCGCTGCCATTGTCTTTGAAGAGCGGCTTGGGCATGAAGGTGGCAGTCATGCCTTCTTTCTTGCACATGTTCTTGACGATGTACTTGTACCACTGCATCTGGTCGCCCATCTTGACCAGGGTATCGTAACGCATATCGATTTCGCACTGGCCGGCGGTAGCAACCTCGTGATGATGAACCTCTATGGGTATGCCGGTTTCTATCATTTTGAGGATAATTTTGCTGCGCATGTCCTGAAGGGAATCTATGGGCGATGTGGGGAAATAGCCTTCTTTATAGCGCGGCTTGTATCCCAGGTTATGCGGATTGCCGTCGGTATCTATATTTTCCTCACGGTTGGTATTCCAGGCGCCTTCTACAGAATCCACGACATAGGAGGCTTTATGCTCGTTGCACTCGAACTGCACGTTATCGAAGATAAAGAACTCCATTTCAGGGCCGAAGTAGCCGATGTCGGCTATGCCGGTAGATTTAAGATAAGCTTCGGCCTTGCGGGCGATATTACGGGGATCGCGCGTATAGGGCTTGCGTGATATGGGATCCCAGATGTCGCAGATGATAGATATTGTGGGCACTTCGCAGGCCGGATCCCTGACAGCGGTCGAAGCATCAGGCATAAGCAGCATGTCGCTTTCGTTGATAGCCTGAAAGCCGCGGATAGACGAGCCGTCAAAGCCGATGCCTTCCTTCCATATGCTATCGCCCAGTTCAGTCGCAGGAATGGAAAAGTGCTGCCACAAACCGGGCAGGTCGTTGAACTTGAAATCAACTATTTTGATGCCGTTGTCATCACAGTATTTGCCGATTTCCTCAGGTTTCATATTTCTCCTTCGTATTCTTACCGGGGCAAAACGCTTCACCATGCCCTGCCCCTATTCTAAAAGTAACATTATATCCATGAAATGTTTCCAAAATATTACGTGCCTGAAAAGGAACGAAGTGAATCTGTGCATTGCAAACATTTAGGTCATGGTTTGTTACGGCAGCATTATATCCAGCCGGAAAAGAGCAGCAGAAACATTGCTGTCCTTTACAGGCTTCGCCAGCGGCAACGGACGGCAGACTGTCGGTTCCTGCCCGCTCCTGCCAATATACATGCGGCACTCGCAATGCCCTTTGAAAACCGGCCTTAATACATTTGGCATCATGGCATGTTTACCTCCCTTGAATCATCTTTACAGAAGAAGTTTAACGCAGCAGCATTACAGGAGAATTAATATTATGTTAAACCTGTATTTCCGCCATGTTAAACCTGTATTACGCGCGTGACGCTGCAGATAACGCAGCGTAAAAAAAAGAGAGAGCCTGCGTTTGAGACAGGGCTCTCTCTTATCATCCAGTTCCGATTGAATATAAGACTGACAGGATTATTTGGTTGAAGGCTCCTTAACCAGCACATTCTCGGGATAGGCCTCCAGACCATGCTCCGGCATATCCAGCCCCTGCAATTCCTCTTTGCGGGAAGCGCGCAGGCCGATGGTTTTCCTGATAATCAAGAAAGTCAGGAAGATGGTGGGAGCCACCCAGAGAACCAGAGCGCCGATGTCCACCAGTTGCAGCACCAGCTGCGCCCAGTTGCCTTTTATAAGACCGCTGACGCCACCATAGCTGCCGTCTGCGAAGATGCCTACCGCCAGCAATCCCCAAAAGCCGCCCGCCAGATGCACGGGCACCGCGCCCACAGCGTCGTCAACCTTGAGAACTTTTTCAACGATATGTGCCGCCGCCATCATAAAGGGAACAGAGAGGGCGCCTATGACCACAGCCGCCCATGGCGCCACGTAAGCGCAGGCAGCCGTAATGCCCACCAGCCCCACAAGGCAGCCGTTGCAGGCCGCGATAATGTCCACCTTGCCGGTTTTGGCGAATATCCAGTACATGGCTACGATTGCGCCGGCTACACCCGCCAGGAAGGTATTGACCGCAATGACCGAGATGCGCAGGTCGGTGGCCGCCATGGTGCTGCCGGGGTTAAAGCCGAACCAGCCGAAAAAGAGTATAAAGGTGCCGATGACGACAAAAGGCACGCTATGTCCCTTGATAATATTAGGCGTGCCGTTCTTGTTGAACTTGCCGATGCGGGGACCGACCATAGCCGCGCCGATAAGTGCGCACAGGCCGCCCACCATGTGAACGACGCCGCAGCCTGCGAAGTCTTTAACTCCGGTAGTGCCCGCGATGGTAAGAGTGCCCAGCCAGCCGCCGCCCCACACCCATTTTCCGAATATGGGATAGATGATGGAACCGAGAATAAAGCTATACGCCAGATAGGCGGTTACCTTCATTCTTTCTGCAACGGCTCCCGCTACTATGGTGCAGGCGGTAGCGGCAAAGACCATCTGGAAGAACCACAGGGCGATAGTGGAAACATCATAGCTGGCGCTGGACAGGAAGAAACCCGAATATCCTATGAAGCTGTTTCCCATATCCAGGCCGGGCGCCAGTTTTGAACCGCCGAACATTATGGCGAAACCGAACGCCCAGAAGGCCAGAGCGCTGATGCAGAAATCCATGAAGCTCTTGGTCCAGTAGTTGACCTGATTTTTGGAGCGTATCAGGCCGGCTCCCAGAAAGGCAAAACCGAGCTGCATGAACCAGACGAGGAACCCGGCTATCAGTGTCCAGGCTATGTTGATGGCCGCAGATGGATTGGTTGCCAGCGTATCCGCCCCGTTAGGATCGGCGGCGCTTGCCAGCAAGGGAACGCCGACAAATGCCACAAGTATCATGGCAAGCATGGCAGCAGCGCTGAAAGCCCGCCGTCTCCAGCTTTTTACAGAGGGCACGATATCCCCGCCTTTAGGCGAGGTCATGACCGACAGCCAGGTAAAACATATCCTCAGGCCGGATTTGAACGTAGCCGCAACTCTGGACAGAATTTTCATATAATCTCCTTTTAAATAGTTTCCCCGGCCTCACGGTCGGGGAACTGAGCGTCAAAACTAAAATAAAAGCTTAACCTTCGGCAGCTTCTTCAGATGCCGATTCATGATGCTTTCTGATAAAACTGGGCAGAATCACCCAGCCGATAAACAGCGCTATGAAAGCGAACACAGCGATAATGGCTTCTACTGGCATTTTGGCCTCCCGTTCCAATCTTTATTGCCGCCAGTGTAACCTCTTCGCATTTCCACATTATTACGGTAATGTTACAGCTGTGTTACATGAGTAAATATCTTTTCAGTGAGTGGAGCGTTTTAGAAGTTGCGGAGTGGAACAGTATATCAAAAGAGGAAACAAAACCAAATTCTCAAGGGGCCATTCGAGGCAAAGAAAATCCCTCTCCGTCCGCCGATGCGGACGGGCTCCCTTTGGTAAAGGGAGAGATGAAATCAGAGGATTATCTCACTCCTGTTTGCGGAAGCGGTAGCCCATATTGCGCACGGTATCTATAAAACTGTGCTCGGGGTCTTCTATCTTGCTGCGCAGGCGCCGGATATGCACATCCACCGTCCGGTCGCCACCAAAATAGTCATAACCCCAGACATGGTTCAGCAAGGCATCGCGGGAATAGAGCCTGCCCGGGTTGGAGGCCAAAAAGCGCAGCAGTTCGTATTCGCGGAAGGTGAGCTCCAGCAGCCGCCCGCTAAGAAAAACCTCGGCCTGGGTGGTATTTATCACCAGATCCCCGCATACAAGCTTTTCATCGGATGACGCCTGTTCTTCTTTTGTTAATTTGCGTATGCGCAGCAGCATTTCCTGCCACTCATACGGCTCTATCAAAAAATCGTCACAGGGCAGGGTCTTCAATTCGGCGGTGCGCGCGGCCAGCGTGTCCCTGCTTACCAGCGCGATTAGCGGCAAACGACGCTCCAGTTTGAGGGTGCGGCACAGTTCCTCCGCTTTCTGGTACGGCATACTGCCGTCCAGCGATATAAGAACCATGTCCGCCGCAATGCGGGCAATGTCCTCGCCGGGCGCAGCGTTGTAGCATATAAAGCCCGCCGCTCCCAGTTCTTTTTCAATCCTGCGGGAAAGTTCAGGCTGCGCGATAATAAACAAGCGGTTCATTTTATCTCAGCAAATCCTTAAAAACGTACGGGGATTCCCCTGTCAGACAGATACTGCTTGGCCTCGGCTACCGTGTGCCTGCCGTAATGGAAGATGCTGGCGGCCAGCACGGCATCAGCCTTGCCCTCGGACAAGGCCAGATAAAGGTCTTCCAGGCTGCCCGCGCCTCCCGAGGCAATCACCGGCACGTTTACGGCCTCCGATATGGCTCTGGTCAATTCGAGGTCATAGCCTGTCTGATGTCCGTCAGCGTCCATGCTGGTAAGCAGTATTTCACCCGCCCCCAGCGCCACCGCCTGCCTGGCCCAATCAACCGCATCCAGTTCTACCGGCTTCTGGCCGCTGGAAACATACACCTGCCACCACGGCGCGGCTCCTTCATGCTTGCGGGCATCGATAGCCACCACCATGCACTGGCTGCCGAAACGCTCTGCCCCTTCGGAAATGAGGCGCGGATTCATGACGGCGGAGGTATTAAGCGATACCTTGTCGGCTCCAGCCCGCAGCAGGCGCTGTATGTCTTCGATAGTGCGCAGGCCGCCCCCCACCGTGAGGGGCATGAACACCTTTTCCGATATACGCTCCACTACGGAAGCCATCGTCTGGCGTCCATCAGGCGTGGCGGTTATGTCCAGAAAGACCAGTTCATCTGCGCCTGCCTTGTAATAAAAATCGGCCAGTTCAACCGGGTCTCCGGCATCCCTTAGCTGCACGAAGCTGGTGCCCTTCACCACGCGCCCGTCTTTAACATCCAGACAGGGGATAATGCGGCGCGTCAGCAAAACGGGCCTCCCAGCGCCATCTTTATAAAATTATCGTAGAGCTTGAGCCCCAGCTCACCGCTTTTCTCCGGGTGAAACTGCATGGCAACAAGATTGTCTCTGGCAACCATGCTGCAAAATGT
>CAYRSY010000013.1:11159-17140 GCA_964427105.1 uncultured Dehalococcoidales bacterium | reverse complement strand
CTCCAGTTCCAAACAAAAAACGGCAACCCTTTGCCATTATCAATAATAGGTAAGGATACGGGGGCTGTCAAGCAAAACTTTTAACAGCCTTAAACGTTTAATATAGCATGGAGAGCAAACAAGCCATGAAAAAATCCATATTCTCAATTTTAACAGCGGCATTTTTGTCAGGATTGCTGCTGCTTTCCGCCTGCGGCAGCGTCAACAGCGCACTTGCTAAGAACCGCGCTCTATGGCAAAGCCGGCAGATACAGGATTATTCCTACAGGCTGGATATCGGAAGCAATTTCAGGCCGCCGCCTATGGGCAATTTTGTGGTGAGCGTAAAGGACGGCAAAGCAGACGGATATGTCAGGATTGATTACACAAACGATACCGGCAATCAGGAAGTCTTGAAATACGACACGTTCGAAAAGATCTTCAACTTTCTGGAACAGTCATATAAAGACGATTCACTGCGAGTGGATGTCGCCTATGATCCTGTTTATGGTTTCCCGAATGAAGTAAATATCTACGAACTCGATGATCCGCTGGGGTTCATGTGCAAGCTGACCATCTCAGACTTTCTACCAGACTGATTCAGACGGATTTATGTGCCGGTCTCTGTTATTTGCCTGCGTCGGCTTTTGCAGGCGTCTTGCCTGTTTCAGCTTTCGGCGCCGGGGTGGCTTTGGGGGATCCCATTTTCGAAGATTTATCCCCGCCAGCAGCGGACGGCTTTTTATCCTTGGTGTCGGTCACGTAAAATCCCCCGCATTTGTAGATTATGGGCGCGGGAGTGAAAATCTGGCGGCTTTTGCTTCCGCAATTCGGGCAGTTGTCGCCGCCTTCCTCATGAAAACCGCGAATTACTTCAAATCGGTTACCGCAATTTTCGCATTCATAATCGTAGGTAGGCATTATAAACTCCTGTGTTACTCTAAACGGATTTGTATCACCGTTTTATCTTCAGATTTCGTTTTTTCTGTTCCCGTCTGCTGCCCGCTGATAGCTGCCTGCTATTTACCCCTTGCAGTACGGGCAAACAGGATAGGTACACGGCTTGCATCCCAGACAAAGGCCTCCGTGTCCCAGCGCCGCCGCGTCCGCCCGCGTAATCTTCTCGCCAGCCAGCATGCGCGGCAGGAAAGACTCAACATAGGTTGCCTTGTTCCAGATGGCGCAGGCAGGCGCACCCAGCACAGGGATGCCGTCCAGGTCTGCCACCATCCCCATAGTGCCGGGCATAACCGGCACTCCATAGAAGCTGATTTTGGCGCCGCTCCGCTCCACGCCTTCGAGTGTCACGTCGTCCGGGTCAACCGAAAAACCTGCGCAGGCAATAATCAGCTCGGCCCCATGAGCTTTCATATCCAGCACGGCGTCGGCAATCATCTTCTCGTCATCCGGCACTATGGTGCTGTGGATGATATGCGCATCCATAGCTTCCACCTTGGCGCGCATGGTTTCAAGGAACTTGTCCTGTATCAGCCCCTTATACACCTCGCTGCCCGTAACCACAACGCCAACCTTCTTTAGGATGAAGGGCAAAATCTTCAACACCTTTCCCCGGCAGCGGCACAGGTCTTCAACCTTCGCCAGATCTTCTTCGGGGATATAAAGCGGCACAATCTTGGTTCCTGCCATTATTTCACCTGGCTTGCACACAGTGTTATTGTGTCTTGTGGACAGAACCAGTGTGCCGATGGAGTTGATTTCTTTGAGCAACGGGACATCTACCCTGAGCACGCCCTGGCATGAAGCTATCATGTCGATGCGGCCTTCATTTACTCCCGAGAGTTTGAACTCCGGGCCGGTGAAAGCCGCCGCCAGCCTTCCGGCCGCTTCCTCTTCATGAACATCGGTGCCGGTGTCTTCTATTATATAGATATGCTCCTTGCCTATCTTGAGAAACTCGGGGATGTCTTCCTGCCTGATTATATGCCCCCGGCGGAAGGCTGCTTCCTTGCACTTGCCGGGAATGACACGCGTCATGTCATGCCCCAGCGTCATGCCTACAGCCTCTTCCACACGTATTTTCTTAAACATATTCCGGCTCCTCCCTGATTGATTCGTTTCTGCCGTACCGATATTCGAGGCAGATATTTATATTCTAAAGCTCTTTGAGGCGTTTCTCGTATTCTTCTCTGGTATTCATATTGATAATAACACCTTCGCAATCCACCGGCACTTCGAGAACATCACCGGGATGGGCTTTCAGCAGCTCCCGCCCCCCGACGTCGCCCGTCTGCCTGAGCATCTCGGCGCGATAGCGCATCGATATAAGTATAGGATTGCCGCGCTCCCCTCTGTACACGGGCAGAATAAGTCCGTTTTCCGTATTCAATGCAGCCTCTATAAGCCTGTTATAGACAGAGGCGGTAACAAGCGGCTGATCGCCCAGCGCTACCATTACTAAACGCGCCTGACTGCTCACCTTGCCCAAACCGGCAATCAGCGAGGTGCTCATGCCGTTGGCAAAATCAGGGTTGGTCACGGTCAGTGCCCGGCGGGCGCTGATGGATTCGCTTATCTCCTGGGCTTTGCTGCCGAGAACAACTATAACCTCACCCACGCGTGAGGCAATAAGACTGTCAAGGGTACGCTGGATGACTGTGCGTTCGCCGAAAGGCAGCAGCAGCTTGTTCTGCCCCATGCGCTCCGACTTGCCGGCGGCCATCAATATAGCCGATACCAACTGTGTTTTGGCTTCGTTCATTATGTTACAGAGGTTTACAATATCACGCATCGGCTCAAACGAGCCGACGGTTTTTATAGTATGTCATGAATGAAGGAAAGCGTCAAACGGAGGGAGAAGAAAGCATGTTTTCCATGATTTTACGGCCGGGAATTTCGGGAGAAGCGTGCTATAAAGCAGATTGTTCAGGTGACACCCGCTCACTCCGGTAAATATTACACAGCAAATGGAGGTTGTGTATAATAATTAAAAGGAGGTGTTTTTATGCCGGAAGATTTTAAACCGGGATGTCAGCGGCCAGCCATAAAAAAACCCGCCCTTGAGGCACAGGCTGTCAGCGGAGAAATTAAAAAGGAGGCGAAAGCAGCAATGGTAAAAGTCGGCAAACCAGCCCCCGAGTTTACGGCTTCAGCTTTTTACAACGGCAAATTTGTGAACACCAGTCTTTCGGAATACAAAGGAAAATGGGTGTTATTGTGTTTTTATCCGGGAGATTTCACATTTGTCTGAGCCACGGAGATTTCAGCAGTTGCTGAAAAACATGCAGAATTTCAAGCCATGGGCGTAGAGGTGCTGTCTGTCAGCGTCGATAGTATCTATGTGCACAAAATGTGGAATGAGCATGAGTTATCGAAAATGATAAACAAAAATGTCCCCTTTGCCATGCTGTCGGATCAGGATGGCAGCATCGGTAAAATGTATGGCATTTACGACGAAGACTCCGGCGTGGAAACAAGGGGAAGATTTATTATCGATCCCGACGGCAATATCCAGAGCTTTGAAGTTCTAACTCCGCCGGTCGGCCGCAACATCAGCGAATCCATCAGGCAAATTCAGGCATTCCAACTGGTGCGGAACTCCAAAGGCACAGAAGCTACGCCTTCCGGCTGGAAACCCGGCAAACAAACTTTAAAGCCGGGGCCGGACCTTGTCGGCAATGTCTGGAAGGTTTGGAAAGTAAGCCAGGCTTTCGAAGACTAAATAATCCTTTAGTTAATGTCGTTGACCGGGAAAGCATCCCTCTGTTTATATGGGATGCTTTCTTTTTTTAAAGGCGATCATTTAAAAATACTGCAAATCTCTCAGCGGTAGGAGCCGCCCTGCTGGCAACGGCAGGGGATCGCCCGCTAAATGAAAGCACACGCCCTGTTTGTTAAAGTTTTTACTAATCTAAAGACAAACAAATCTCTTTCATTCTGGACAAAACGGATTCGATTTCTTTTTTCAGGGCGGCAAACTCCTCTTTTGATTTTTCAGTGACACATCCAACGCCGATTTTGCGCATCCCTTCGACTGCTGTTTCCTGCAGCAGCAACATCCGCTTATCCGCCTTCTTGTATCTTTCATGCAGGTCAACAAACTCCGCTATTAATGCCTCAGTAGCTTTCATGCTTCCCCTCCTCCAATAAAACATCTTCTCTGTTTCAAGAAAGGCCCTTGTCATTATTCTACATCCGGCAAAACCATATATAAATACTTATTGCGGGGTTTGGGACCATTTGTAACTAAAATTTTATATTTTTATGCAAAGAGGTTGAAAATCTCACGTAGCAGCTTTTTTGAGCCGATACCTTGATGTCATATCATTATTGGGGAAGGGAATAAAACGGAAGAGGAGGCAATTCATTCCGTGCTGGTCAATTAAAGTCAGTTCTTACAAATGTTTTTCGGCATCATTTGCCAGCCGTTCATGTTTAGGTTATTATTCACATCCTCAGATAGCTATGAATAATGCCGTTATTTATATATCGCTCTGCGTATTTCTTTCTGTCCTTTCTTTTATTTTTGACAGAAAAAAGACCATCGAGGGCTTTAAAAAGGGCCTTAAGATGTTCGGCAGACTGCTTGCGCCCTTCCTCAACATACTTATACTGGTCAGCCTTGTGCTTTACCTGATTCCATCCGGCACAATCAGCCATTATATGGGTGAAGGATCGGGCATTACGGGCTTCGCTGTCGCTGCGCTGGTGGGGGCGATCACCATGATACCGGCTTTTATCTCCTATCCTATAGCCGCCAGCCTTATCCAGGAGGGAGCCTCTTATGCCGTAGTGGCTACCTTTCTGACCACACTGCTCATGGTAGGAGCGTTGACGCTGCCCCTCGAGATAAGATATTTCGGCAGGAGAGCAGCCATCGTCCGCAATATCCTTAACTTCATAGCCGCTATCGTCATCGGGTTGCTGGCAGGAGTGGTAATGTGAAAAAATTTTTCAGGAAATACCGCTCCTATGCCTGGATTGCGGCTTTCGGATTATTTACGCTGATTGCTTTCATGATTGACTTCAATCCGGGCAAAACCATTTTTAACAACTTTTCCCAGACCTTTATTGAGATGATTACCTTTGTGCCTTTCCTGTTCATCATCGTGGGGTTATTCGATGTATGGGTGCCCAAAGAGAAAATCGAACGGCACATCGGGAAAGGCTCGGGCATCAGGGGCATTGTCCTGGTGACGCTGCTCGCCATGCTGCAGGCAGGCCCGCTTTACGCCGCTTTTCCGGTAGCTTACATGCTGTACAAAAAAGGGGCAAGCACCCGCAATATATTCATATACCTGGGCGTCTTTTCCGCCATGAAAGTTCCGCTGCTGGGCATCGAGATAGGGTATCTGGGGCTGAAGTTCTCACTGGTGCGCACATTGATATCCCTTCCTCTCTTTGTAGCCATCGGATATTTTATGGATTGGTACCTGAAGGACAAGCATTTCGAGGTGAGTGACGGAGGGAAAAAGTAAGCAGGCAATATAAGCCAACCCCTGTTTCCTGCGCCCCTGCCCGGCGGCCTCTGACGTTATGTGCCGAGGTTTTAGCCCCCTGTTCCGACTAAAAACACCATCCCCTGCGATATAGCCGTATATGACCAAACGAGGATATAAGCTCCTTGACTGTATGATATATAATCTATTGGAGAGTGAAGCCCCTCGCGGTGGAGGATACGGGAATGATTTACAGCAGGGAAAAGATAAACAGCCTCAGCAAGAGCGAAATCGAAGCGTTGAACGTGAAAGCGCAGAACGGCAAGCTTTCGCCTGCCGGCGTGTCAATCCTTAAAAAGGAAAAAATAGATAACGAACCGCTACAAAAAATCCTTAACCACAAATAGAAAAATAAGCAGATACGGAATCAGGGGGTGACCGCGTGCCTGATACAAATGGTATAACAGAGAGAATTGCACGGCTGAACGAGGCTGTGGACATCTACGAAAAGAATGTCCAGAAGCAGGTTTCCGCCCTGACCACCAGATTCGTCATAGAAATATTTTTCGTGATAGTCGTTCCCGTCGCCGCTGCCGTCGTAGTTTA
>CAYRSY010000013.1:0-11059 GCA_964427105.1 uncultured Dehalococcoidales bacterium | reverse complement strand
CCTGCTCTATGCTATGCCTGAGTTGATTTTATGAGCGCAAAGGTATATCTGATAGGCATAGGGCCGGGACAGGCCGACCTCATCACCCCCGAGGCAACGGAAGCTATCGGCCGGGCTTCGGTCATAATCGGGCATCCTGAATGCCTGGCGCTTGTCGGGAATCTGACCGGCGGCAAAGAGGTCATTTCAGACCGCCGAAGCCCTGTAGAACGCTCTCAACTGGCAGCGGAAAAAGCGCAGGCAGGAGGCGAGGTAGCTATCATCTCCAGCGGCGACCCCGGCATATATGCCATAGCCGGCACCTTTCTGGATTATCTTAAAAACAATAATATCGAGCTGGATGTAAAAGTCATCCCCGGCGTGGGGCTGGCGGGTTATGCCGCCGCCAGGCTTGGCGCTCCGCTGGGCAATGACTTCGCCTCTATAACCCTCACCGATCAGGGAACCCCCTGGTCTGTCATCTGCAAGAGGCTGGAGGCTGCCGCTGCCGCTGATTTTGTTATCGTCATTTATAATCCGTTCGGCAAGCTTGGGCCATCACGTTTGCTTGAGGCCATGCACATACTGGCTGAGTTTCGAAAGCCGCAAACCCCCGTCGGCGTGCTCAGTGAAGCCGCCACTCCCGCCGAGGCTGCGCAGGTAACCACAATAGATAAGTTGAGCATATCATCGCTTCCTGTTGATACGCTGCTGATAATCGGCAATTCGCACAGCTATATATATGACGGCAAGATGATTACCCCGCGCTTTTACCAGCAGGGGGTAGGATACTGATTATCCCCTGCCTTGACCCCCGAAGTTTGTAATCCCGATACAAAAACAACCGTCACGGCAGAATTATCCCTCGCCCCTGATGGGACAGCAAAAAAAAGGCTGCCAAATGCCTGTAGAAGGTATCGGCATCGGATATTCGGGATTTGCAGCCATATTACAATACATTACATTAACTATCTTTTATATACTTTTATACATCATTATTTGACAATCGGACTATAATTAAACATAGGAAATCTATAAAAGGAGGAGTATCATGGCAGCAAAATTCGAACTGTACAAGGATGCCAAGGGCGAATTCCGCTGGAGACTGGTAGCCTCTAATGGACAGGCAATTGCCAGCGGCGGAGAAGGCTACAAGACAAAGGCAAGCGCCGTAAGTGGCATCGAGTCTGTAAAGAAGAACGCCCCGACCGCGCCAATCGAAGAGAAATAAGACATATAATTACAAACACAGAAAAGGGAGCTGGTTTTTACGGCTCCCTTTCTGCTAACGGAGGATAAAATGAAAAAAGCGCTGGCGGAATTCAAGGAATTCATACTGCGCGGCAATGTGCTTGACCTGGCGGTAGCTGTTATCATAGGCGCGGCTTTTAACGCTATCGTCAATTCTCTGGTGAACGATATCATAATGCCTCCCATCGGGAGAATATTCGGGAATATGGATTTCTCCAGTCTTTTTATCAACCTGTCCGGCACTCACTACGATTCGCTGGCAGCCGCCAAAGAGGCCGGCGCCGCAGTAATATCCTACGGGGCTTTTATTAACGTAGTCATAAACTTTCTGATAATAGCCTTCGTGCTTTTCCTGATGATTAAAGCAGTCAACCGCATGACGCGGCTGGCCAAGCCCAAAGTCGAAGCCCCTGCCGCCCCTGTAACCAAAGAATGCCCTTTCTGTTGCTCCAGTATTCCCATAAAGGCAGTGCGCTGTCCGGAGTGCACTTCCCAGCTGCAGTAGCAAAAGAGTTGGCGGCTATCCATGTTTAGCCGGTGGACATGCGGGGAGTGATTCCAGAGTTCGGATATCGAAAATCAAAGGGACAGCCTGTCGGCTGTCCCTTTCCCTTTATAAGGCAATGTCCCGCGCCGGGATTCTATCCAGCCGGGTTTTCTTCGTTTCCCTGATCTTTTTTCTCGCCCTCTTTGCTGGCGGCAACAGCCTGCGCCAGAGCCGACACTAAAGGCTCCAGCCTCGAAACATCATAGCCCGCGCTGATTAGATGGATATTCTCCGACGGGCATAACTGCTTAAAGCTTTCCGGATCAACCTCCGTGCGCGAAATAACATAGCTCCCCAAAGAAGGTACGAGTACCTGATTATGCCTTGTTATAGCGCCGATGGTTTTCTCGTAGCACCAGCTTTCCTCTTCCATGATTTCCAGTATCGCCGCCGGACGCGCAATTCGTTCCGAATCAGCTACCAGTTTGAGATCATCTGCGCTTTCGCCGGATATATAAAGCATCATGTCGGACCATAAATTGCTAGTTCCGCAATCCTGCTTTATCTGTTTTTGATCCAGCCACTCCAGCTTTTTATTGAAAGAATTTGCTTTCATCAAAGACATATTGGAAGGATGCACAAAGCCAACATATCCCTGCAACTTCCGGCTATGAACTATCGCTTCAGGCACAAGGAAGGAACCATTGGCCGCACCTCCAAACACAAGATTGTCGGTTTCCGTCATAGAGGGCGGAGAAGCATCGCGGACAGCAGCAAAAATGCCCCTTTTTGTCTCAAAGCTTTCGGATGAGCCGGATGACTTGATAGCCCACAGCCGGTCGGCCGCCAGTTGCTGCATAAGCGCCAGTGTTGTCCAACGCTTGTAACCTTCGGCAAAGAGGGGCTGGAACACATTTTTTACGGTAGTTTCCGCAGCGATGCCGAAACTGTTCACATCCAGCCGGCCTTTCAGCAGGTCGAACACAGGATCAAACAGTGAGCGCATAAGCCCGTTCAGCGGATCGCATAAAAACCATTTGAGATTATCGCTGGTTTTAATTTCTTCCAGATGCATGTCCTGCTTGACGGTTTTGCTGATTGTGCCGTAAGCCTCGCTCAAGGCGTCCGCCCTGTCCAGATCGATAACAAGGCGGTCTTTAACAAAACCTGCTCTCAGGGCGTCGAAGTTTTTATAAAACTCTGCCCTGACGTCACCCGGAATGGCTATGGAGTTATCGGTTATCGCAATTGAGGGATTGGCATTGATAAACCGTTTTAATTCTTTATATTGCTGTAGCCACATTTCTCATGCACCTCCTGAAAATTTATGCGGCGCGGCGACATGAATGTTTAGATTCGCACCCGCCAGACAATTTTATTACCCGGGATTTCTCAGGCATTAACACTGCCTGCATCCGCTTGCGGTTTCGGAAGATCCGGCATCGGCTCCGCGCTTAACCGCAATCATCTCGGCCAGAATGCTGACGGCAATCTCTTCGGGAGTCTGCGCCCTGATGCGCAAGCCGATGGGCGCGTGAGCGCGGTTCAAATCATCCTGCGTAAATCCCTTGGCCAACAAATGGCTGTAAACAGCCTTGTTCTTTTCGCTGCTGCCTATCATGCCGATGTATTTGGCGGGTGTTTTGAGCGCGCCTTCCAGCGCCGCTTCGTCGCCGGTATGTCCATGCGTAACGATAACAATGTAACTGCCTTTGCCTATCGTCAGATATTCATAGGCCTGCGGAATTTCCTTGACAACCACCTCTACCGCATCGGGGAAACGTTCGATGCTGGCGAAATCAGCGCGTTCATCGATAACCGTGTTTTTGAAGCCAGCTATAGCCGCCATTTTCACCAACGGCAGGGCGATATGCCCTGCTCCGAAAACGAACAGCGAGGGAGCCGCCAGTATGGGTTCGATGAAAACCTCGGTATCCCCCCCGCACATCATGCCTAGTTCGCCGCCCTCAGCCAGATTATATTCATACTTCTTCGCGCAGCCTTTGCGCATAACCTCAAGCGCTTCTTTAATTACGGCTTTCTCTATGGCGCCTCCGCCGATGGTCCCCATTATGGAGCCGTCAACACGCACCAGCATCTTGGCGCCTTCATCTCTGGGCGTAGAGCCGGCAGCGGAAATGACGGTGCACAGCGCCACATCTACACCTTCAGCGTTAAGGCGTGTTATTTCAGCATAAATATCTCTCTTCATGGCTGCCTCCAGTAGTATATATTTTTAAGAGGGCTTATATAATCTTAATCCGTCATATCCGGCGCGCAGCGACGCGGATACCACTCTGTCTATCTGAGGATGGCGGCGGGACAGTATGGCTGCGGCTAAATCATCTACTGCGGCGCGTTCCGCCAGTTCAGCTTTATTTAAAAACGGCACGATGCGGGCTTGCGGCGGAGCATACTGTATTATACCTTTCTCACGGGTTAAAAGAGTAGCGATAGCCTCTCCTGTTATGACGCCGCCTTCAGGCACACCCGTCAGGCGCGTGATAAGCCCGGGTTGAAAAGCGATGCCAGCCGAAAGAGGAGCCCCAAGCGCATCCATACCAACTACCGCCGCAACAAGCGTGGTGCAGGCGGGAATGACAGGTTCCCTGAGTCTGGGGGCTTTTATGGGTTTGCAGGCCGCCCCGTCCGCCTCATTGATTATGTAATGCGCCAGTTGCATAGAGTCTATTTTGTCCACAGTTTCCGGCGGCAATCCATTGAGTTTGCCGTCCGAACTTATGCAAGCAACTGTAACATGATTATGCCTGTCAAGTTCCTCCCGCAGGCGGGAGAGCAGGACATCTGTATTTTCTTCCAGAATCACGCACGGGGATTCTTCTGCCGATGGCTTCAGGATATGGGTAGTGGTGGTGGTGATAACCTTGCTGCCGGAACCTGCCAGCTCGCGCGCCAGCGCGAACATAAGACTGGTTTTGCCGCCGCCCCCGCTCAGGCTTATCACTTCGCGTTCGCCCAGCCCAAAAGCAGATTTAAGACGGGCAGGCGCTTCTACTTCAAATCCAACTCTCTTGCGCAGCAGCAGCCATACGCCGCCGTCTTCCGATATTTGGGTGGCTTGCGATAGTCCACGGGATTCGACAAGCGTTTTCAGTTCATCGATGGTAACGCGCCGCTGGCCCAGCCTGAGGTTGAGGGCTTTCGTCTCCGGCGCAATGCGCCTTATAATTTCCTGCGGGATACCCGCCCCGTATCCGCCTCCAACCAGAGCCATTCCGCCCGGAGCCAGCACGCGGTAAATTTCGGTAAGAATATGCGGAGAGTCCATGATAAAAAAGAAAGCCCCGCGCAGAATCACCATATCGAAACTGCCGTCATCAAAAGACAGGTGCTCAAGCGGAGTATAGATGCTTTGCATGCGCTGAGTCAGATTTTTGCGCGCGATTTCCCGTTCGAGGTATTTCAGGTATTCGGCATGGCCGGCAGCCACAATGAACTCCATATCGGGATAACGCCTCTCCAGTTCGAGAGAGATGCCTCCCGAAAACGGGCCAAGCTCCAGCACCCTGCCTGAAGTGCGCCCGTATGCCGCCACCGCCTGAGACGCCAGGTAAGGATAAGCTTCGCGCCAGAGGTTATCGAAAGCCGTCAAGTCTTTAATGTCTATGGCATTCCCCACTATATTCTATTATTCAGGAATGACTATCAGGTGTTCCGGCGGCAGGAAAAGCATGCAGGATTGACCGTCTTTAAGGCAATTTGCGTTTGATTTGGGGATCGCGGCGTTAATGTAATGTTTTTCCTTCCGGTCGCATTCCAGATGAAAGCGGCAGGTAATGCTGGATATACCCTCGACTATCTGCAATATGCGGCAGGGGAAAACATTCTCCCCGGGCGACGGTTCGAGAGCCACATATTCCGGCCTGATGCCCACTGCCACCTGCCGGCCTGTTTCCAGTTGAAAATTGTCGCCGACCAAAGCCTTGAGCTGCAATTCCCAGGCGGGGATATTCACCCATACATACGGCGGCTCGGTGCGGGTTACGAATCCGTCCATAAGATTTCTGACGCCTGCCAGTCGCGCTACCGTGCGGTCCACAGGGGAAGAAAACACCTTTTGCCTGGAGTCGCACTGGACAATGCGCCCTGAGTGGTATATGGCTATCTTGGAACCCAGCTTATATCCCTCGGCCAGATCATGAGTCACCAGAATCATACTGCCGCGGTATTCACCCTGCAACTCCAGAAGCTCCAGTTCCAGCCGTTCCTTGAGCTGCGAATCCAGCGCCGAGAAGGGTTCGTCCAGCAGCAATACTTCAGGATCGGGAGCCAGAGCGCGGGCGATTGCCACGCGCTGCTGCTGCCCGGCAGAAAGCTGTTTAGGGTAGCGTCCCGCCAGCGGCAGGACGTTCATCATATCGAGCAGATGCGTAACCTTGCCTTTTGCTTCTTCAGCCGGCAGGTGACGTATGCTGTAGGACACATTTTCGGTGACGGTCATGTGGGGAAAAAGGGCATAGTTTTGAAAAACAAAACCCACCCTGCGTTTCTGGGGCGGCAAATTTATGCCCTGGGAGGAATCGAAAAGCACCTTGCCGTTAAGCTCTATGCGGCCTTCGTCCGGTCTGGTAAGTCCTGCGATGCACTGGAGCGTCATGGTCTTGCCCGCTCCCGAAGGCCCAAGAACAGCCAGCAGTTCGTGGTCAACCGTAAGTTCTAAGTCCAGATCGAACCCCGGCAATGCTCTTTTTATTATGGCTTTAAGCATACCCTGCCTCTGTATTAATCCTTAATTGATGACGATGCCGCCGGTTCTGGCAGTGCGGCTCTTCCAGTAGCCTATGGCAGCCAGCGAAGCAAACGATATCACCAGCACAATGGCAACCAGCACCAGCGCCTGCCGGTTGTCACCGGCCTGAATAGCAAAGTAAATGGCCACGGGTATGGTTGACGTTCTGCCGGGAATATTACCGGCCAGCATAAGTGTCGCGCCGAACTCTCCCAGCGTGCGCGCCAGCGCCAGCACCGTCCCTGCGGCCACGCCCGGCCATGCCAGCGGAAGAGTTACCGTCCAGAATACGCGCCATTCGCTGGCTCCCAGCGTGCGCGCGGCATCCTGTATATTGGGTTCAACCTGGTCGAAAGCGCCTTTGGCAGTGGTGTACATAAGGGGAAAGGCCATCACCACCGCGGCTATGACGGTAGCCCACCAGGAAAATACTATTGTGGCGCCGAAATTAAGCAGCAGTTGTCCGATCGGCCCACGATTGCCGAAGAGCAGCAGCAGCCCGTAGCCTACCACAGTAGGCGGCAAAACCATCGGAAGGATAAAAATGCCGTCAATGAGGCTTTTAAACTTGCCTGAATAACGTGTTATCCATCGCGCAGCGGTAATCCCCAGAAAAAAAGTGATAACAGTGGCCGTAACCACGGTCCTCAGAGAAATCCACAGAGGAACCAGATAGTCCTGCGTCATGACAGCCTGCTAGAACAAAAACCTCTTACCCTCACGGGCGAGAATATTCCATATTCTTTTATAAGTTGCTTCATACATATGTTAAATCTCTTCGTATTTACCAGAAATGCGATACGACGTCGCCGGTAAAGGCTTGTCGGTTCAGTAAAAATTGGCAGTCCCTGCCGCTAGCCCGATTACAGCCAGGGCTCACCACACGGGAGGGGGAGGTTATCATTTAAGACCGGGATGGCTATACCCGATCACCCTGGTTTCCCCCGGCAGGGACCACCTTCTGATTATTTAATTCATCCAGGTGCGCTCCAGCACACCGGCATCGCCGACATTTATTTGCGCAAGCTCCTTAATATGGCGTTTAATAACATCGCGTCCCCCTGCGTTGCCGCGCACCTTCAGTAACTCCGGAAGCAGCGCCGCATCGAAAATAACAGGGTGACCTCTCATTTGCGAGTAGGAAGGCACCACTACCATCGAACCGCTCTCGCGGTAGGCTTGAATAAGACGCGCTATGACTTCGCGTGAAATAAACGGGCGGTTTCCCAGCGACAACATGACGGCGCCGGTTCCGGCAGGCACCATCTTGAGCCCGTGGCGCAGCGATTTGCTCAGGCCCTCCGTGTAATCATTGTTGACCACCACGGTTACGTTTTTGCCCCGCAGCTCGGCGCGGGCCTGCCCGGCATGATCGCCTACAACAATTATAAGGTCATCAACGCCAGCCGATAAAAAGGTATCGGCCAGATTTGAGAAAGGCATGGTATCGGCATAGCCGGTGCGTCCTGCCGCCAGCACTACCCCGGTAATACGGCGGCGGTCATCCGCAGGCTCAATGACAGTTGCGCGGGAAGAAATAGCCAGTATCTGCAATTCAGATTCAGTCAGCCGGTAAACCATACAGGCGCCGGTAAGCGTTTCATACATAAAAAGCTCATCCTGCCCCCAGAGCTTGAGGCCGAGCAGGGGATTAGCCTGAAGTATGTAAAGGCTCTGGCGTGTTATACGCTCTTCGTTCTTTCCCATAGCAGAAAGGTCAGCAGCAGCCCGGCAGGTAAGCATCAATTTAAGCATGTCTGCTCCTGACAGCGCTGGCTTCCAGCAACACTCCGCTGTCTGCCTGATTGAGGCCTACATCCAGCCGCTGCGACCATCGGCTGTTCTCCATTATTTTGAGCGTTTCCACCATGCGCGAGTACTCGGCATAGTTCAGCACTACAGCCACAGGCTTGCCGTGCCTGGTCACCATAAAACGGTATGGCTCGCTCTCGATTTTGGAGAGAAGAGGCAGGAAGTTCTGCCTGGCTTCGGTTACGGAAATAGCTTCTAACATCTTTTTCTCAATAAAATGTACATTATTCTGAACATTTTGTGAAATCAATATACCATCGGAGATATAGGTTGTCAAGCCTTTAGCCTGTTTTTTATGATATTTTTTCTGTCATTATCACCGTAAGCAAATGGTAATTTAAATAAAGTCCCTATCAAAACAGGTGCGCGAAACGTATAAACCGGCCATCGCAGAAAATAAGCAATCCTGATTCTCCGCAATAATTAGTTTTTTAAGCTATAATAAATCCATGAGAGTAATCGCCGGCAGCGCCAAAGGTTTCCCGATTAAAGTCCCCAAAGGAACACCCACCCGCCCCGCCACCGAACTGGTGCGGGGGGCTATTTTCTCTATCCTCGATTCATCGGTGGATGACTGGTCGCGGGTGCTGGATTTGTTCTCCGGCTCAGGTTCACTGGGCATCGAAGCGCTGTCCAGAGGAGCCGGAAGCGTTGACTTCGTTGACCAGGAATCCCGCTGCTGTGCTATAATCAAAGAGAATCTGGAAAAAACCAGACTCAGCAGCCGCGCCCGGGTGCACTGTACAACGGTTAGCCGGGCCATCTCGGCGCTCCAGGGGCCTTACAACATCATATTGATGGACCCGCCCTACAAGGACACCGGGATAGGAGTTATAATTGAACAGCTTGCGGCATCCGGGCTGGCAGGGGATGAAACGCCTGTCGTTATAACACACTCCTCCAGATTCAAACTGGAGCAAAGGTACGGAACACTCGTTATGAAACGTGAATATCGTCATGGCGACAGCACTATTGCTATCTACCGAAAGGAGCAATCGTCTTGACCACCGCAATATACCCCGGCAGCTTCGATCCGATAACCAACGGGCACCTGGACGTAGCCCTGCGCGCCTCGCGCATCTTCGACAAGGTTATCATCGGGGTTTATGACACGCCGGACAAAAAACTTATGTTCAGCCAGTCTGAAAGAGTAGAACTGGCGCAAAAGGCTGTTGAAAATATACCCAATATAGACGTCCAGCCATATAGCGGCCTTACCGTCAACTTCGCCAGAGAAGCCGGCGCGGCAGTTATAGTGCGCGGCTTACGCGTAAGCGCGGATTTCGAATTCGAGTTCGATCTGGCAATGATGACCAACAAACTTTCTCCCGAACTGGAAATGGTGTGTTTCATGGCCAATCCGCAATACCAGTTCCTCAGCTCCAGCCTGCTGAAAGAAGTGGCCAGACTGGGCGGCAAGGTGAACGGCTGGGTGCCTGCCAACGTAGAACAGGCAGTTAAAAATAAAGTAGCCGCAGGAGGAAAATCCTGATATTTGAAAGACATGAGTCTCAAGGTAATCCTGTTCGATAAACCATCTTTTATATTCCTGGTTCCTTAACATCGATGCGTATGGTTCATTACCGGTATTTTTGTTTATCATTATCTAAAACTAAAGGAGTTAATGGACAATGGCATACAAGATAAGCGACGACTGTATCAGCTGCGGCGCATGCGAGGGCGACTGTCCCAACAAAGCCATCAAAGAGGGCAGTACGATTTACATGATAGACCCGGCACTATGTACCGAATGTGTCGGCAGCCACGGAAAACCGCAGTGCGCCGAGATTTGCCCCGTTGGCGCCACTATTCCCGACCCTGATAATCAGGAAAGCCACGAGCAGCTTCTGGAGAAATGGAAAAACATCCATCCCGGCGAGACGCCTAAAGAAGCTTAAAACTAACCATCAATACCACACAGATCAGCAGACGATTCCCGGACTGTCTGTTAAAAGGGCGGGATAAACACCCGCGCGCCGCGCTGATGCCTTTGAAAACTCTACCCGAGACCTTTCAGACAAGCTGCTACGGGAGTTGTTTTTCCTTTGGTTACCTCGCCGGTGGTAATCCCCCCGGGCTTCACGGGAAGACGGGAAATACTTTAATGCCGTCCTGATTTCCTGCGGGATCCTGACACAGGTATCTATGCTGGCCTTATCACCAGACTGAACATATACTGCGAGAAAGCCTCTTTCCATCTGCAATACAGGGAAAGCATATTCCACAACATATGCCATGAGAATATGGACAGAAGCCCAGGCTAGCCGAAGAAACTCCTGACGCTGTCAAAGCTGGCAGGCAACAGCGCCAGCACCAGCGGAAATTTCTCTACCAGCAATTCAGCCAGCCATGAGCCGCTGACAATGCCGTTGCTGAAAAACCTGACCCACAGCGCCAGCAAAGCCCCCCACGACACCGCCCCGATAAGCAGACCCAGTATGCCGCCTATGAGGTGGTCAAGCCAGCCCAGCATAATGTTCGACAGAATTTTATGCAGCAGGCTGCCGACGATCCCTGCAAGTATCATTACGGCAACAAGAACGAGTATAAAGCCGATGGTATCGGCTACGCCGCTGTTATGAATAAAACCCAGCCACCCGCCGACTGTTTCGTAGAACCTGCCGGCCAGAAAAATGCCGAGTATAAGTCCGATCAGGTTGAGCACGCCGCGCACTATGCCTGTTTTAAGCCCGCCGATAACGGACGCCGCAAGACAAATGATAATAAGTATATCCAGCCAGTTCATAGCTACCTCCACTTCTTGAAATCAGCACCGCCCC
>CAYRSY010000012.1:22694-23964 GCA_964427105.1 uncultured Dehalococcoidales bacterium | reverse complement strand
TCTACTTCCCCTGTATCAATGAAAAGAACTCAGCTCTGGCAGCAGCCTGCTTGCGGAAAGCTCCTCTTAAAGCCGAAGTAATAACGCTTGCCCCGGGTTTCTTGATGCCGCGCATAACCATGCACATATGCTCTGCCTGAATTACAACCGCAACACCGTCCGGTTTTAACCCTTCGTCAACGGCATCGGCTATCTGGGTGGCCATGCGTTCCTGTATCTGGGGACGGCGAGACAGGCATTCTACTACTCTCGCCAGTTTGCTGATGCCCACCACCCGTCCCTCGGTATTGGGTATATAGCCGATATGCACTACGCCGTAAAACGGCAGCAGGTGATGTTCACACATGGAATAGAAAGGGATGTCCTTGAGAAGTACCAGTTCGCGGTGTCCCAGTTCATAACCGACTTTAAGATCTTCTTTGGGGTCTTTGGACATGCCGGAAAATAGTTCTCCGTACATTTCAGCTACGCGGCGCGGAGTGTCCAGCAGCCCCTCGCGTTTAGGGTCTTCGCCTACGGCGATGATTATTTTTTCTACTGCTTCGCGTATGGCTTGTTCATCCATCATAATTACTCCAGGAATTTATTTTCCGCCAAGTTGTTCTATGCAGAAACCGCGTTCCAGTGTGCGGATGGCGCTGCCATCGGTGCTTACGTAATGTTCATTGCCGATATAAAGTGCGGGATTGACCTTGCAAAGGTCCAGACTGCCGTCATCCATGAACAACTCTTTGCACCAGTGCACTGCTACAATTTCTCCGATAATCAGGCGGTGATCGCCGTAGATGCGGTCATCTGCAAGCTTGCATTCATAGGCGGCATAAGCTGTGCGCAGGATGGGAACACCTGTTTTGACAGGTTTGTCGCTGCTTATGTGGAAAGCGCGGAATTTATCCAGATCTGCGCCGTGCGAACCTCCTGCAGCGGCGATGAGTTCTGCCTGTTCGACAGGCATGAAGTTAATGCCGAATTCATGGCTGGACGTAATAAGGTTATAAGTGAAACGCTTGGGCGATATGGCTACCGCAAACAGGGGAGGGCTGTATGATAATGGCATGTGCCAGGCGGCGGCCATGGCATCGGCCTGGCTGCCGGCCTGCGATGTGACTACAGCAGCCGCTCTGGGATAATGATGCGCAAAAACCCCGACGCCTTCGGTAGTTGCCTTGTTCATGTCAGACCTCCATTTTGATAATTTCAGAGGGAGGCGCTTCCAAAGCCTCCTTCTGTGAGAAGTGCATTGAATTTCTCACGGATGGTTTAGCACGGG
>CAYRSY010000012.1:14026-22594 GCA_964427105.1 uncultured Dehalococcoidales bacterium | reverse complement strand
GCAGAAGCCGAAGTGTTGCCTGTTGAGGCGCACATGACGGCCTTGCTGCCTTCTTCTTTGGCTTTAGCTATTGCCATTATCATGCCGCGGTCCTTGAAAGAGCCTGTCGGATTGCATCCCTCAAGTTTGAAGTAGAGTTCACCGCAACCGATGATTCTCTCCAGATTCGGGGCGCGCACCAGCGGTGTTTCGCCTTCTCCCAACGTGAACATGGGGGTTTGGGGGGTTATGGGAAGATATTCCTTGTATTTGAAGAGCAATCCTTGTTTTGACATTTAAGCCTCTACACGCACGAAATTGTGCACCTGTTTTACTACAGAAAGTTTTTTGAAATCGGCAAAGGCCGCCTGCATGGCTTCTTCTCGGGCAGGATGCGTCATGATTACAATTTCTGCCGTCTGGTCAGGCGCCGTTTCTTTTTGAATAGCGGATGCGATTGAAATATTGTTGGCTCCGAGCGCCGAAGCAACCTGTGCCAGTACACCGGGCTGGTCGGCAATGCCCATGCGGATATAATACCGCGTAATAATTTGAGACATAGGTTTGACGCGTTTATCACCGTCTGGCTTTAATGCAAACGCCGGCTGACCCGATGCGGCATGTCTGGCTGCTGCCACAACGTCCGCGGCAACCGCGCTGGAAGTCGGCAATGCGCCTGCGCCCTTGCCTGTAAATGTTACCTGCCCCGTGAGATCTCCGTCCACCAGCACGGCATTATAAACCCCGTCCACCTTGGCAAGGAAGCTGTCGGCGGGTATGAATACGGGATGCACGCGCACCTCGATTTCGGAATCTGATTGTTTGGCGATAGCCAGCAGCTTGATAGCGAAGCCAAGATCCCTGGCATACTGGAAATCACGCTTGGTAAGCCGCGAAATGCCTTCATGGAATACCTGTTCCGGACGCACGCGGCTGCCGAAAGCCAGAGAGGCGAGTATGGCAATTTTATAGGCGGCATCGATGCCTTCGAGATCATTTCTGGGGTTGGCTTCGGCGTAGCCCAGCTTTTGAGCCTGTGCCAGCGCAGTGGCAAATTCCGTGCCGTCTTTTGCCATCGTGCTCAGAATATAATTGGTGGTGCCGTTAATGATGGCGTAGATGCCGTTTATGCGGTTGGATATCAGATCGCGCTGGAAGGGAGCGATCAGGGGGATGCCTCCTCCAACCGAAGCTTCATAGCGCAGCGTGACATTATTTTGCGCCGCCAGATTCAGAAGTTCTGCTCCGTGTTTGGCAATAACTTCTTTGTTGGCTGTTACCACATGTTTGCCTGCCTTAAGCGCGCGCTTCTGGTATTCGAAAGCAGGGTGTTCCCCGCCGATGACCTCGACGATAATATCGAGCCCGGGCATGTTGAAGAATTCATCTTCGTCTGTGGTGAGAAGCGAGCGGTTCATAGCTTGAGCCTGCGGGCGTTCAAGGTCGCTCTCAATGACCTTAACCTTGCGCAATACTACCGGGCAACCGGCATTTTCGGCCAGTATGCCTGCTCTTTCAGTTAGCACGCGGGCTACCTGCCCGCCGATAACGCCGAGCCCCATGAGACCGATGCCTATTGTCTTGTTTTCCATATAGTACCTTATGAACTAAAATAATCGACGGCGAATGCTCTCTGAGCCTCGTCAAGATAAACGTGAATGTTGTCGGCGTTGCTTTCCTGCAATCCTTCAATCCATTTATTGAAAGCCTTGCTTACAAAGTCTTCCCTGTCCTCTGATGAAATGTCTTTTACTTCACTGTTGAGAACCTTAAACAGCCAGTAACCGCCATCTGTGGCACTGGCGGTATCCTTGATGGGGTCGCTAACCGTGCCGATAGCGGTGGTTTCATCGAAGATGTAGCTTTTGTAAGCGGCAGTCGTTGTGGATACTATCGCGCCAAGGTCTGCGCCATCGGTTTCAGACCAGCTTTGGGAGAATTCCTGCGCCAGTGTGTCGAAATCCTCTCCGGCATCCAGACGCGATTTAACGGACTGCGCTTCTTCAAGACTGGATAAAAGTATGGCAGCGACGTGTACCTCGCTGTTATCATCGTTCCTCTCGGTTACCTTAACCAGCCAGTATCCCATCTGTTTGGATGTTTCGGAATCTGCGAATGTTCCCCATGCGCCGATTTGCTGGCTGAAAATAGCATCGTCTAATCCCGAAGTGCCAACAGTGTAATCGAAGATGCCGCTGGGATGGGAACCGAGACTGCCATTACTGCCTTTGGTGGTGCTTTCCAGCGAATACTCTGCTGCCAGTTCTCCGAAATCCGCGCCCGCATCTATCCGCGCTTTTATATCGTTGAGCTGGCTCTGGCTTTCCAGAAACATGGCTATCACTTCCCTGTATTCCGCTGAAACTGGCACCAGCGGCTCGAAATAATCGCTTTCCAGTTTTTGAATCAGCAACTGACCCTGTATTATATCTCTGGTAGCCTGGTTGTCGCTTTCAATGGAGTTTTCTTCCATATACTGGTCTATATCGTTTTCTGTAACGGTAAAGCCCATCTTTGCGCTTTCTGTCTTAATAAGCGCAATTTGCTCTATAGAGTTTTCAACATAGTCAAGGTAGTAACTGGCATAGCTGCTGGCATAGTCTCCAAGCATGTAGTCGATAGCATCTATATAATAGGCCATGCTGTATTTTTGTCCGTTGACCTCTAAAACCGTTTCCTTCATGGGTTTATCGATAGGCTGGTATTGCTTGAAATACCAGCCTGATATAATCACTGCCAACGCGGCAATAATAGTCACTAATCCGACAACCCCTATAATGCGTTGCCTCCGGGCCTGTTTTTGCCAGTGACTTAATTGCTTCTTTGTGGGTGCATGTTCTGGTTTGGGTTCTTTATTTTTAGCCAAGGTCTACCTGCCTTCCAACTGTATATTAAAAACAAAAAGCCGTAACATCCTGTTTTATACTTGAGTTATTATAGGATTTAAACGCTTCATGTGCAATTTCGGCCAGCAATATGGAAATCCGGCACGATACGAGGCAATGAAAAGAAGTATTGTTATGCGTGATAATGCCTCTTATGCGTGTAACTATCCGCCGTAGAGGAGCAAGGTTGCGCATATGTCAGAACCCGGATAAATCGTAAATGCTGAAAACTCCGGCAATGCCTGCTTTTATTCCGCCCATAAAATTGGTATCATATACTGGCTTATTATTTTTTTATCAGAGGTTGCGCTTGGTGAAAGCCGTTATCCTGGTAGGCGGGCTGGGTACCAGACTCCGTCCGCTAACATACAATACGCCCAAATCGCTGGTGCCTGTTCTTAACAGGCCATTTCTTGAATATGTGTTGTGCAGATTAAAGGAGCATGGGATCGATGAAGTCATCCTGGCGATCAGCCATCTTGCGCTGCCTATCGAATCTTGCTTTGGCGACGGCAGCCGCATGGGAATGAAAATCAGTTATATTCCTGAAAATTCGCCTATGGGAACAGCCGGCGCTATAAAAAATGCAGCCGGCATGATTACGGATACTTTTTTTGTGCTTAATGGAGATATATTTTCGGATCTGGATTATAGCGCTATGCTGGCCGTGCATCAGCAGAAAAAAGCCGATGCCACTATCGCGCTTACTCCGGTAGATAATCCGTCGCAGTACGGACTTATAGAGACAGACCGCTACGGCAGGGTCGTGCGGTTTCTGGAAAAGCCTGCCCCTGAAGAAATAACAACCAATATGATCAATGCCGGGACATATGTTCTGGAGCCTGGTGTTCTGTCCAGGATCCCTCCGGCTGAAGAATACAGTGTCGAACGCCAGCTTTTTCCGTCTATGCTGGAGGACGGCGATGCGGTGTATGCTTTTCAGTCTTCGGGGTACTGGATTGATATCGGCAACCCCGAAAAATACAGTCAGTTGAATTTCGATTTGTTATCTGGCAAGGGTGGTCAACACGGCTTTAACAGCGGTCATGATATAGTTATCGGCCGCGGAAGTCGCATCCATCCGACAGCCAGACTTGAAGGACCCTTGCTGGTGGGTGATAACTGCAATATCGGTAAAGAAGTTGTCATTACAGGCCCGTCGGTGATTGGTTCGGAATGCCGGATTGGAGATTCGGCGACAATTTCAAGTTCCGTCATTTGGCAAAAGGTGGCAATCGGAAGCCGTTGCTGCCTTGACTCGAGCATTGTTGCTAATGGATGCAATATACAATCGGACAGTGACGTAACGCAAGTGGTGTTGGGAGACGATGTTATTGTGTCTCAAGGTCAAAGGCTGGAGCCCGGAATACGCATCGAACCGGGTAAAACCGTGGAGTAGCCCAGAAGAAATTTGCAGGAGGGGAAATGCCTACCATCGATAAAACCGGAGAAAACCGAAATTTACCTACCAATACTTATTTTTGGCCGTTAAAGCGTTATCAGGATATGTACACCCGCTCTATTGAGGATACGGAAGGTTTCTGGGCGGAGCAGGCCAGTCTGCTCGACTGGGACAAGCCCTGGGATAAAGTGCTGGATTGGAACCCGCCTTACGCACGCTGGTTTGTCGGCGGCCGCCTGAATGTTTCAACACAGTGCGTTGACCGCCATGCCAAGAGCTGGCGCCGCAACAAGGTTGCTATTTACTGGGAGGGTGAAACGGGCGATACGCGTACGCTTAGCTACGCGGATCTGTATCATGAAGTCAACCGTTTTGCCGCAGCGCTTAAAAAAATCGGGGTTAAAAAAGGCGATCGTGTAATCATTTATCTGCCTATGATCCCTGATTTGATACTGGCCATGCTGGCCTGTGCGCGCATTGGAGCTATCCATTGCGTTATTTTCTCGGGGTTCAGTTCTCAAGCTATCGCCGACCGCGCCAATGATTCGAAGGCGAAGGTTATTATTACATCAAACGGCGGATATCGCAGGGGGAAGATATTGCCCCTGAAAGAGATAGTCGATGAAGCGGTAAAGATGAGCCCCACCATTGAGAAAGTAGCGGTGGTGAAATATACCGGCCATGATGCGCCGTTTAATCCTGACAAGGATTTGTGGCTGTCGGATTATATGGACGGCGCAGGGGTGTATGTCGAACCGGAATCCATGGAAGCCACGGATCCGCTGTTCATACTTTACACCTCGGGGACCACAGGAAAACCTAAAGGCATTCTGCACGGCACAGCCGGATACCTGCTGTACGCATCGAAGACTCTACAGTGGGCTTTCAATCCCAAGGATGATTCAATATGGTGGTGTACGGCCGATGCCGGATGGATTACAGGACACAGTTATTGCGTGTACGCGCCCCTGGCACTCGGGCTTACATCGGTCATATATGAAGGAGCGCCTGATTATCCCGCTATTGACCGCTGGTGGCAGATAATTGAAAAATACGGGGTCAGCATCTTCTATACTTCTCCTACTGCTATCCGTATGTTCATGCGTAATGGCGAAGAATGGGTGCACAAGCACGACCTGTCCAGCCTGCAGGTGCTTGGCAGCGTTGGGGAGGCTATCAATCCGGAAGCGTGGGAATGGTATTACAAACATATCGGCAACGAGAACTGCCCTATTGTCGATACATGGTGGCAGACCGAGACCGGCGGTTTTATGATATCTCCATGCGTTGGCATACAGTCTTATCCGCTCAAACCGGGTTCGGCGACATTGCCGATGCCGGGCATCGATCCTGCAGTTCTGGATGCCGACGGAAATGACGCCGGCATAAATAAAACCGGTTTTATCGCTATTCGCAAGCCGTGGCCCGGAATGCTGCTGGATGTATACGGGGCGCCCGAAATTTACCAGAAAACATACTGGTCTCGTTTCCCCGGATACTATGCTCCTGGAGATTATTCCATGAAAGACCGGGATAACTACTGGTGGCTGCTGGGGCGCGCCGATGAGGTTATCAAAGTAGCCGGGCACCGTATAAGCACGGCTGAACTTGAACACGCGGTTGTCGGACATACGGCAGTTGCTGAAGCTGCCGCCGCCGCCAAGCCTGATGAAGTCAAGGGCGAGGCCATTGTTCTGTTTGTGATTTTGCGCCAGGGGCAGGTTCCTTCAGGCGAACTGAAGAAAGAACTGGTCAAGCATTTGCGTACTGCTATCGGGACGGTGGCTACGCCGGAGGAAGTTATATTCGTTGACAAGCTGCCCAAGACCCGCAGCGGCAAGATAATGCGCCGTGTGCTCAAGGCCGTAGCTTCAGGGGCAAGCATCGGAGATATAACTACGCTTGATGACCAGACATCGGTGGCAGAAGCCATGCAGGCTTATGAAGAGCTCAAAGCTGCAGCCGCCAAATCGGCGCGTCATTAGTCAAGTCAATAGTCCAAGAGAGCGAGGGAGGGATGTTAATGTCCCTCCCTCTGCTTTGTTTGAGAGGTAAAAGAGCCTGTGATACAATGAGCGCGAGGGAAATATTATGTTAGACAGACTGGCGCAACTGGAAAAAAGATTTAACGATATTGAAACGGAAATGTCCAGCCCCGAGGTTGTTTCCGATATAAAACGGCTGCAGGAACTGGCGCAGGAACGTTCTGATATCGAGGATGTGGTAACGCTCTACCGGCAGTATAGATCTACCGAAAAGCAGATGGAAGAAGCGCGTTCCATGCTTGACACCGAGACTGATGAAGAGATGCGGGGATTGGCAAAGCAGGAACTTATGACGCTTCAGATAACACTGGAAGAGTATCTGGCTTCGCTCAAGGCGGCGCTTTTGCCCCGTGATACCAATGATGAGCGCGATGTTATTGTCGAGATCCGCGCCGGCACCGGCGGTGATGAAGCCGGGCTTTTTGCCGCTGAACTCTTCCGCATGTACAGCCGTTATGCGCTTAACCGCGGCTGGAACGTTGAAGTCATAGACCGCAACGAATCGGCGATAGGCAGCATCAAGGAAATTGTTTTCGAGGTTAAGGGAAAGGGAGCCTTCTCGCGTTTCAAGTATGAGCGCGGCGTGCATCGCGTGCAGCGTGTGCCTTCTACCGAATCCGGTGGACGCATTCATACTTCTACAGCTACTGTTGCGGTACTGCCTGAGGCCAAGGATGTTGAAATTGACATCAATCCTAACGATTTGCGTGTGGATATTTTTCACTCGGGAGGCGCAGGCGGGCAGAACGTCAATAAAGTGGCAACGGCTGTACGCCTGACGTATTTCCCCACTGGATTGGTAGTAATATGCCAGGACGAGCGTTCGCAGTTGCGCAACCGCCAGAAGGCTATGGCAGTGCTTAAAGCCAGATTGCTGGAAGCCGAGCGTATCAAGCAGGAAGGCGAGATAAGCGCTGAACGCCGCACGCAGGTAGGCACAGGCGAGCGTTCCGAAAAGATTCGCACGTATAACTTTCCCCAGGACCGTGTAACCGATCACCGCATAGGCATAACCATGCACAATCTGCCTAAAATTATGGAAGGCGGGCTGGACGAACTGATAGACGCCGTAGCCGCCAGCGAGCAGGCGGCAGCGCTCGAATCCGACCTGACATGAACGTAAAAGAGGCGCTGGGAGCCGTGCGCAAACGGCTTGCGGATGCCGGAATAGAAGAATACGGTCTTGAATCTGAACTCCTGGTGCAGCACCTGCTGTGTGTAGATTCTGTCAGTCTATTCCTTGAGCATGAAGAGAAGTTGACCTTTATTCAATCACAACTGCTGAACGATCTTCTTGAACGCCGTATAAAGGGCGAACCTTTGGCATATATCACAGGCAAGCGTGAATTTTACGGCCTGGAGTTCATGGTTAATCCGAGTGTACTTATCCCCCGCCCCGAAACAGAGCACCTGGTTGAAAAGGCTATCGAACTTGCCTTGGAAATCCCCGCCCCGATTATTGCCGATATAGGTACAGGCAGCGGGGCTATCGCCGTCAGCCTGGCAGCCAATCTGCCGCAGGCCAAGATATATGCCGTTGATGTCTCCGATACGGCACTCGATACTGCCAGATTCAATGCCCGCCGCCATGCGGTGGAAGCGCGTATTACTTTCCTGTACGGCGATTTGACTGCGCCTCTGCCTGAAAAAGCGGATATTCTGATTGCCAATTTACCTTATGTCAAGTCTTTCGATTGCGCCGCCAGCCCGGAACCGCATCTGGCGCTGGACGGCGGAGCGGAAGGGCTGGATGTTATCGAAAGACTCTGCGGCGGCTTGAAAGGCAAATTGAAGCCCGAAGGCCACGTTTTGCTGGAGATTGGGCAGGGGCAGGAAGAAGCGGTAAAAAAGATGCTTAAGACGGCCTTACCCTCTGCGCAAATCGGAACGATTAAAGACCTGGCGGGGATAGAGCGGGTGGTGTGGGGGTAATTATAACAAGGGGAAGGTTTTAAACCTTCTCCTACACAAATATCCACTCGCTAGAAGAACTGACTTATTCGTATTCCTTCGGCACAGCGCAGATGAAAACCAGCGGTTCGCTGTCTGATGTATTCTTGTACTGGTGTATCTCATCCGGCATAACCAGCGCGAAATCGCCTTTTTTAACTTCGTATTCCCTGTCCTTGCCAACGGCTACGCCGTGCCCTTCGATAATATAGTTCAAATGCTCGAACGGGTGCTTGTGGAAGGGCGTGTGGCCTCCCGGCTCCAGCGTGAACACCCTGAACGAGTAAGCCGGAGTTCCATTTTCTTT
>CAYRSY010000012.1:0-13926 GCA_964427105.1 uncultured Dehalococcoidales bacterium | reverse complement strand
GCCTGGCGGTCGGCGATGATCTTCTGGGTGATGTGCGCCGGCACTTCTTTATACTCCGCGAACTCCATGGTATATGTTCCGCGTCCCTGGGTTATGGATTTGAGGTCTGTCGCATAGCGCAGCACTTCGGCCATGGGCGCTTCGGCGTCTATCTCATTGATGCCTCCCGACGGGTTCATGCCCATAACATGAGCTCGTTTGGTATTGAGATCGCTCAATATATCGCCTGTAAAGTCGTTAGGCACGGTGATTTTCATGTTGACCATAGGCTCAAGCAAAATCGGCCTGGCTTCCTGCATACCGTGTTTTAGCGCGCCTGCTCCTGCAATCTTGAAGCAGATTTCGGATGAATCCACCGGATGGTAGCTGCCGTCAACGACTATAGCTTTAAGCCCTATCACCGGATAGCCTGCGAGCGCGCCTTCCTTCAAACCATCCAGGACTCCCTTCTCTACAGCGGGAATGTAGTTTTTAGGGACAGTGCCGCCGACAACCTTGTTTTCAAATTCGTTGGCGTTGCCGCCCGGCAGGGGTTCGACTTCCAGCACGACGTGTCCGTATTGGCCGTGGCCGCCGCTTTGTTTTTTGTGTTTATATTCGGCGCGGGCACGTGCGGTGATGCTCTCGCGGTAAGGCACTCTGGGCGGATTAAGGTCCACTCCGACGCCGAATTTGCGCTGCATTTTTTCTGCCGCGACAGCAAGCTGTGTGTCTCCCATGCCTGAAAGGATGGTTTCGGCTGTTTCGGCATCACGCCTGACATGCAGCGTTAAATCCTCTTCCGCCAGGCGGTTAAGCGCCGAGCCCATCTTGTCCAGGTCAGCTTTGGTTTTCGGATGCACTGCCATGCTGTAAACCGGTTTGGGGAATGCCAGAGAAGCGAGTTTCACGGGATGAGCTTGTGTTCCGAGCGTATCGCCAGTGGCTGTGATGCTCAATTTGGCTACGCCTCCGATGTCTCCTGCTTCCACCTTGGCTACCGGCTCCTGGGTTTTACCCCGCACCATGAAAAGCTGCCCGAGCCGTTCCTCGGCATTCTGGTTAATATTCCATACATGCGAGTTGCTTTCGAGGGTGCCGGAATAAACACGGAAATAGGTGAGTTTTCCTACATAAGGGTCAGCGGTTGTTTTAAATACCAGGGAAGCCAGCGGGCCGGCAGGATTGGCCTTTAAATCCTTGATGGAAGAATCCTCTGCTACAGCGATATTGCGCTGAACCGGAGAGGGAAGATAGCGTTCAATGGCTTCCAAAAACTGCGTTATGCCTATATTTTGCAAGGCGGAACCAGTGAGAATGGGGAATATTTTCCCGTCGGCAACCGCCTGTTGCAATCCCTTGAGAATTTCCTCGGAGCTTAACTCATCGCCGCCGAGGTATTTTTCCATGAGGATGTCATCGGTTTCGGCTATGGCTTCTATCATCTTTCCCTGCAGGGTTTTGGCCTGTTCAGCCAGCTCGGAAGGAGCGGCGCTTTCCTGTGCCGGAGAGCCTGTGTAGGCTTTCATTGAAATCAGGTCGATGATACCGCTAAAACTGGTATGTGTTCCGATGGGCATCTGTACCGGAATGCAGTTAGCTCCGAAACGGGATTGGAATTGCTCGACGGTTTTCAGAAAATCGGCATTCTCGCGGTCCATCTTGTTAATGAAGATCATGCGGGACAGGCCTTCTTTTTGACTGTAGTTCCAGGTGAGTTCCGTGCCAACCTCCAGTCCCGAAGCGGCTGAAGCAATTATGACGGCCCCTTCGCAGACGCGGACAGCGGCCTTGACTTCACCTACGAAGTCAAGATATCCGGGGGTGTCGAGGAGGTTGATCTTGGATTCGTTCCATTCAAGAGGAAGCAGTGAAAGGTTGATACTGATGTGGTGCTTGATTTCATCGGGGTCAAAGTCGGAAATGGTGTTTCCCGCTTCTATTTTCCCCAGGCGGTTGGTTGTTCCTGTGGCGAAAAGGACAGCTTCAGCAAGCGTAGTCTTCCCCGCGCCGCTGTGGGAAAGCAGCACTACGTTTCGCAGGCGATCCGGAGAGTACTGTTTCATCTAACACCCTCTCTTTGCTAGTATTTAGCTTATTATATTAGTCTAAACAGGCGAGTTGCCTGGATAGCCGCCGATTATATAATACACCTCAACTATCTGTTAATACGCGCCAACCACCGCCTGTATGCTTTTGCTGCATGATGAACACTCGACGGCAAATCGGCTGAAAGAGTACCACGCTGTCCGTGCCGCGGATTATCCTCTTACCTTAGAAAAATCCATAGCACGATTAACAAAACCACCGTGAAGGCGGTAAATAAAGCAATACGTTTAATATCGTAAGGCAGGCTGGCATAGCAAGCCGCCTCTGCTTCCCGTGCTGTTGTTTTTAAAGCGTTGGTTTTAGTTTGGGACGGGGTAACTGCCGGTTGTGAAACTGCAGCAGCTTGCGCCGGTGTTCTTGCGGTTGTCGCAGGTTTGCGGTTTTTAGTTTTTTTATTCTGATGGATGTTGCGGGACATTGGGGATCCTTTCCTGCCGGTTATTAATAGGCGCCGGATTGTTTGGCTCTGGGATGAGCTTTATCATAGGCCTGGCGAATATGGTCTGATGTTAAGTGTGTATAAATCTGGGTTGTTGAAATATTGGCATGCCCCAGAAGTTCCTGCACCGAGCGCAGATCTGCGCCGCCGTTCAGCATATGGGTAGCGAAGCTGTGGCGCAGGGTATGCGGTTTGACCTGTTTCTCCAGTCCGATAGCTTTGGCGTATCCTTTGAGAATCTGCCATAAACCCTGACGTGTCAGGCGTTCGCCGCGCTGATTTACAAAAAGGGCTTTCTCCTCGCTGGAATGCACGAAGTGGGGCCTTACTTCCTTTGTGTAAGTATCCACCGATTGCGCCGCCTGCGGGAAAACCGGCACCATGCGTTCTTTTTTACCCTTGCCGAAGGGACGCACAAAGCCTGCCTTGGTATCTATATCGCCTACATTAAGCCCCACCAGTTCGCTGACGCGCATTCCGCTGGCGTAAAGCAGTTCCAGCATGGCGCGGTCTCTCTTGGCTTCAGGGGCTACGCTTTTAGCCGGCTGTTCCAGCAACTGGCGCACCTGGCTTACGGTAAGCGTATCGGGCAACGATTTGCCTACTTTGGGGGAGCTGATATTCTCCATGGGATCGGTTTTTATCTTGCCCTCGGCTACCAGGAATCCGAAGAAAGACTTGGCGGCGGCAACCTTGCGCGCCACTGTGGTTACGGCATAACCGCGCTCTTTAAGATCGAGCAGATATGCGAGCATCTCGGGGCGGTCAAAAGCCTTCCATGCGGGATTTTTGATTCCCTTTTTAGCGGCGGAATCTTCCGCGAAGGTCGCAAGCTGATTGAGGTCGTTGGCATAGGCCGAGGTGGTATTGGTGGAAAAACCCTTCTCCACGCGGAGATAGTTCAAAAAGCTGTCAATATCCTGTCTCACACGTCACCTCTCTGTGAATTGCCTCTATTTTAACATAACAAACAAATAATGCAAATTGCCGGCAAAACATGATGTCTATGAAGTATAACCTCTTTTCAAGATTATACAGGTTTGATACCATACTGGATATAAGATAAGGGAATAACCAGTGTCAGCGAAATCACGTGCCGGGAAAAATTAGTATTTGGTGCGGAGGATAATTGAGATGCAAAGCCATGCCAAACAGACACAAAACGCTGAATCAGCTCATCCTCTGGAAATGCGGACTGTACCCGTGGACTATATCCATCTATTCTCCGCTGGTTGGCGGGACCTTATCGGACAGAGGTGCAATTACGATGCAGTAATTCATGCTCTTGTTCTCATAAATCAATCAGCCTGGGTACTATCGATGGAATCAGTCTCAGTAGAAATATTGGCTGAAGGCAAGGCGTTCCAAAAAATGATAATGGATGCAGGGGATATTCAACGATTAATAAAACCATCTTTTGAAAAGCAAAAAATAGGACTGAGAAGACTGGTGGATTTTATTACAGGTGCTGATAGCATAGTTGAGCCCCGATATGGATTATCATCAAGCACTGATATAACTCCGGGCAGCGTATTAGTTATCCCCAATATATATCTGATGTCGCAAAAGAAACCTGACAAGCTCAGGGTTATCGTAAGATTCAAAATTGATGGCAAAACCAAACAGGTACAAAATACAATAAGGGTTGTTGATTATGTCAGCCGGATAAAATACAGCATGCCATTGAAGGGACACTGGATGATGAAAGGAATACCGTCGCTGGGTGTGCTGGATCACCATCGATTCGGGGCTGCTATTGAGTTCGGCGTCGATTTTCTGAAACTTGGCTCCGGCGGTGAATTATTCCGCAATGATGGTAATCAGGCAAGCGATTATTTTTCTTACGGTGAAAAAGTTTATGCTGCGGCAGAAGGGGAAGTAGCAGTAATCAATAATGGCTCTATCCAGGAATGGTCACGCTTCAATCAGGTTGAAGGAGAGACTGCAGAACAGTTTCAAAAAAGGCAGATGAAAGAATTGACCGAGTCGATGGATGAAAATATCGGCAGTTGGGCTGCAGGCAATCATGTGATAATAAAACATTCAGAAAACGAATATTCGACTTATCTTCATCTAAAGGAAAATAGCATAAGGGTAAATAGCGGTGAACTGGTTAAGCAGGGACAGCATATAGCGGATGTAGGAAATACCGGGGATTCATTCGGGGCTCATTTGCATTTTCAAATATTAGCCAGCCCGGATCTTGTATATGGAAGAACACTGCCCTTTGAATTCGAGAATATGGAGATTGTGCTGTCAGAACCGGGAATTATCGTTAAATCGCTATGATGAGCACCATAAAGGGATTGGGCGGTTTTTAGGAATTTAGTTTTTGTCTTTTTCAGAATGTAACAACCGGATAATGCAAGCCGTCTTTTAAATACCCTGAAATGTGAGAAAATGTAAAACAAGCCCGATCAATCCGGCTTGCGGGCGATGATGCTGGCGATGGATTTACGCGGAGAGACCAGGCCTTCGCGGTAGTGCAGAATAAAAAAGTCGCTGAACAATTCAATCAGCTCGTTGTGCTTCAAAAGATGGGCTGGGTTGCTGGGGCGCCCGAATTCCATCTGGTCGCAGTTATATGTCTCATAAACTATCACGCCGCCCGGCTTGAGGCTTTGTCTTATCTCCGGTATCAAAGGCCGGTGCAGGTAGTAGAAGCAGATGATCACATCATAAGCTGCCGTAGGGAGACTGAAGCCGTTTTCGAGGTCGGCGACGGTGGCGGATATCGTTACTCCCGCTGACTTTGCCAGAGCCAGGGCTTTCTCTACTGCGTCGGAGGCAATGTCTATGCCTTCCACCTCAAAGCCCTCTTTAGCCAGGTAAACGGCGTTGCGTCCTGCCCCCATCGCCACGTCCAGCGCTTTTCCCCTCGGCAAAAGGCTGCGGTTGCTTACCAAAAACTCGTCAGGTATATGGTTGTCTTCATCGCGGCGCATGATGTTATAACCTAGCATGGAGTTAGACCGGATTGCAAGAATAATCTCATCCTGAGGAATCCATGGGATGACGAAGGATCTGGCATGATAATAGTTGTTACTTAAGTGGTTTTTTCTTGTGTTTGAGATTCGCGCCAGACCCTTCGTTTCACTCAGGGTGGGAGTGAATTACGGCTGCCAGACGCTTCGTCCGTCTTGTCATTCTGAATCCGCTTTATCGGATTCAGAATCCCAGAGAGGTGGGGCGACTACTCCTTGCCCTGAGATTCTTCGGTGATCAATGCCCCCTCAGAATGACAACGGGGGATATGTTAAAATAAGTATAAATATTATGTCGGCTCAAAAATCCAGCCCGCTATTGGTGCGCGCCAAACAGCTTCCCACCAACCCCGGCGTATATATAATGAAAAACGCCGCAGGCAAGGTTATTTACGTGGGCAAGGCGGTTAATCTGCGCAACCGCGTTAAAAGCTACTTCATGAAGACCAACCACGACCCCAAGACCGCGCAAATGGTATCGAATGTGGCTGACTTCGAGTTTTATATCGTTTCATCGGAGGAAGAAGCTCTGGTGCTGGAGCTGAACCTGGTCAAGAAATTCCGTCCGCACTTCAATATCCGCCTCAAAGACGACAAAGGTTTCCCTTATCTTAAGATAGACCTGTCCGAGGAATGGCCGCGCGTACAGGTGGTGCGTTATGTCGCCTCGGACGGCGCGCGCTATTTCGGCCCCTTCTCCAACTCGCGCTCCATCCGCCATGCCCTGGACGCCGTCAAGGGCATTTTCCCCTTCCGCAGTTGTGACACAAAGCTGGACGGCCATGTGCACCGTCCCTGCCTTGAGTATGATATGCGCCACTGTCTGGCGCCCTGCGCCGGCAAGATAACGCGTGATGATTATATGGAAATTATCCACGAGCTTATCCTGTTCCTCGAAGGCAGGCAAAGACCTCTCGAAAAGCGGCTGAAAGAGCAGATGCTGCAGGCCGCCGGACTCCAGCAGTATGAAAGAGCCGCCTGGATACGCGACCAGATAAAGGCCGTGCAGCAGGTCATCGCCTGGCAGAAGATGGCAACCAAGGTGAAGGGCGATCAGGATGTTATCGCCTTTGCCGTGGACAAAGATCAGGCGGCGGCGCAGGTATTCTTCGTGCGCGGCGGCAAACTCATCGGGCGTGAAACCTTCACGCTTCAGGGCGTGGAGGCCGAACAGCCATCGCAGATTATGACCGACTTCGTGCAGCAGTACTATTCCGTAACCATGAGTATCCCCCCCCTCGTCCTCCTCCAGCACCCCGTCAAAGATAGAGAGGTCATTCAGAAATGGCTGGCCTCGCGCCGCGGCGGCGCAGTATCCCTGCGCGTTCCCGAGCGCGGCCCCGCCCGCGAACTCCTCCACACCGTAGAGGAAAATGCCGTCAGGGGCGTGGAACAGCTCCGCATCAAGAACCTGGCGCAGCCGTCAACGCTTGACGCTGCGCTCTCCGAACTTAAAGACAAATTAGATTTGTCCACCCCGCCCGCCCGCATAGAAGGCTATGACATTTCCAATATACAGGGGCGCATGGCGGTGGGCAGCATGGTGGTTTTCGAGGACGGCAGGCCTGCCTCCGCCCGCTACCGCCGCTTCCGCATACATACAATCGAAGGCGCCAACGATTTCGCCATGCTGGGCGAGGTTCTGCGCCGCCGTTTCGCGCACACGGCAAATAAAAAAGAGGGCGAAGGCTGGGCGCTGCCTGACCTTGTTTTGATAGACGGGGGCAAGGGGCAGCTTTCCTCTGCAAGGGAGGCGATGAAAGAGGTTGGTGCGCAGGCTATAGCTACTCTCGGTCTTGCCAAGGAGAAAGAGGAAATCTTCCTGCCGGGAAGCTCGAAACCTATCAATTTGCCGCTGACATCGCCGGGGCTGCAATTGCTCCAGCGTGTGCGTGACGAGGCGCACCGCTTCGCAATAGGTTATCACCGCAATATACGCAAGCGCGAGGCGTTCACCTCCACGCTGGATGATGTGCCTGGCATAGGCCCCAGCCGCAAACGCGCGCTTCTGAAGCGCTTCGGCACCTTTGCAGGCGTAAGGCAAGCCTCGGTGGAAGAACTTGCGCAGGTTAGCGGCATCACGCCGCTAATTGCGCAGAAGATTAAAGAATTCACGGGATTCAGCCAGGCGAATACCCGATAAACAGGTTCATAGAACCCGGATTGAGCCCTGCCTCATCCAGAATAGTCCATGCGCCGTCCATGGTTTTGTCATCGACATCGAATCTCTCGCTGAGATCGTCGAAGGACGGATTGTCAGTCAGTACCCACAGAGCGGTCTGTATCGCGCCGATAGTAGCTATTTCAGAGCCTAGTGTCTGGGCGGCAGACAGCATGGCTTTTATGTCATGTGAGGCCGTATTGCCTATCGAGAAAGTAGTGCTGCTCATTATGTTGCTTTTGTTTATGTTCATGCAATATGCTTCGAAAAGGAAGTTCTGCCAGTCGTCCTGGTTCAGAACTATTTCGCTCACGGGGTAATAACCCAGTATGGAAGGATCCCGGCCTTTCAGCTTCATGATGACCATGTTCTGTTTTGCCGAGTCGTCGGAAACCAGAGTGGTTCCCAGCGGCACAACTATCTTGATTGTTTCAGCTCTCTGCCGCAGAAAGCTTATCTTGATGACGTCGCCGGAGGATACGCCGCCGAAAGACGTGCCTGCATATCCGCTGACCTTCACCTGGACGATCCCCTGTGCTACGGCTTCGCTTATCGTGTAGGATACAGCGGTGGCAGCCGTAGTTGCCTGAGTCGTTGTTCCGGCGGTAGTTGTTCTTGTGGACGCCGCAGTTACAGTGGTTTTTACAGTTGTGGTAATTGTGGTGGGAACTTTGGATATTATCGTGGTTCGAACCGTTACTGTCTGGGTCATCAGACAAGATGACAATAACGCAGTGAGGAATATGCTTAAAATAAGAAGTAAGATCTTGCCTTTTAGAATGGTTGACACCTCTGGATAGCCTCCCTTTTACGAATTTGCCCGAAAACTTTAAGATGGCGGATTCCGATAAAAAGGTCCCTGTAACTACCCGGAAAGATTGCCTGAGGTACCCTGTTGCCTTTTTCCTGTCCTGTCAGGATAACTATGGCTGGATATTCCAATGCGAATATATATACTCTGGGCAGAGGGTGTTGTCAATAGATTTCTTTATAAAATCTTCAAATAATCAATAAATCTATATATGGTTTGCGGGGATGCTTCGGTTGGAGAAAAAGCAGGGGAAACCGGTGTATGTTTGACTTTGCCCGAAGCTGATGCTAGTATAACCGCTGGAAATAATTTCAAAAGGAGGGTTTTTGGTGACTGTAATGTTAATAGCCCCGGATATCACCCCCCGGAAGGTTTTGGGCTGATCAGGCCTTTACGTCTGACTATGTATAACCAGCCGTTCCTCAGGGGACGGCTTTTTTATTTGCCTGAAAATCGCTGCGGGCGTGGTATCTCGGCGCTCCCGTCTCTTGTTAAAAGGTTTGAGAAAAACGCGCGGCAATAATATGTCCGCATGAAAGAAAGGGCAAATGAAAAATAAAACAGTACAAATAACGATAATATCCGAAATATGTAAAACAGGGAGACTTATCGATGGAATTTAATATGGACATGTGGAAATATTTCAGTGTGATACACGAGTGCCACACGGTTTGCAATCCGATGAGCATAACAAAACTTGACGAGCTGTTCGGTCTGCTGAAACTGAATCCGGGGGACGGCGTGCTCGACATCGGCTGCGGCAAGGGAGAGATACTTGCAAGGCTGGCAGAGCGTTATGAAATCTCCGGGGTCGGAGTTGATCTCTCTCCCTATTTCGTGGCGGATGCGGGAAAAAGGCTGAAGGAGCGGGCGCCCGGCGCCCCGCTAAAAATCCTCAACATGGACGGCGCGGATTACCGCCCCGACCGTCTTTTCGATCTCGCCATGTGTATCGGCGCTTCATGGGTATATCAGGGATATAAAGGAACCCTGGCCGCTTTGAAGGCGATGACGAAACCGGGCGGGCTGATTCTGTCCGGCGAGCCTTTCTGGATTAAGGAGCCGGACGCGGCCTATCTGGCTGCCGAAGGTTTCACGCGAGATATGTTCGGGACGCACCTTGAGAACGTGCTTGCCGGTGAAGCTGAAGGCTTGCTCCCGCTCTACACGCTGGTTAGTAATCCCGACGATTGGGACAGGTACGAGACGCTTCAGTGGTATGCTGCGGAGAAATTCGCGCGGGAAAACCCCGATGACTGTGATATAAAAGAAATTCTGGAACGCATTGCACAGCAACGCACTACTTATCTGAAGTGGGGGCGTGACACGGTCGGCTGGGCGATATATCTGTTCCGCAAAGCAGCTTAACCTATACGTTAATAGAGGGGAGCGGAAACGCTCCCCTCCTGCTATTTATTATTCGATATCATCGCCCGTATTTACCACTACTATCACGTTTTCAAGGTCAACAGGCTCGTAAAGGAACACCCACCTGTCGCCGTCCCACATTACGCCCCAGCGTATGTGCAGGTTTTTCAGGGGATAGTTTTCGCGGATAGAAGGATCAGATGCCGGGCTTAATTCATAGTCGTTGGTATAAACAATATCGCGGACATTGCCCGTAAAATCCTTGATGATTAGCTGGTATGGCAGATCGTCTCCGGCAGCAGCCAGCGCCTGCCGCCTCAGTGTCTGGCCTCTGGCAATATCTAAAGATAGAGGCACGAAATAAGCCGCTATCAGCGCCAGCGTCAACAAAACCCGATACCTTGTTTTCATTTACACCTTGATTAAAGACGATATGCCGTTATTCTATCACCGTATTAGTCAAATAAAAATAAATATTCATAGCCGATGCTCGAACAGCCTGTTTTTGCGCCTTTGATGTATTATTTTTTTGAAGCGGCATAGCGCGGGATAGCATTTGATTTGCGAAATATTCCGTGTTTTTGTTATGCTATGGTTTCATAATAACAAATAACTGCGTATAACTATGCGTATAAACGCTTAAAAAACAGGAGAAATATAATCAAGTGAACAAAACCCCCAAAATTTTCCGCCCCGGTGAAAAAGGATTCACCCTCATCGAACTTCTGGTTGTCATCGCTATTCTCGGCACATTATCTGCTATCGCCATCCCCAACCTGGGCAAATTCATGAATCACGGCAAATCCGAAGCCGCTTCTACCGAACTCTCGATCATTCAGACATGCGTGGTGGCATATATGTTCGAGCATGACGGAAGTATAGAAGCTGCCAGCGGCGTTACGGGCGACGGCGGTATCCTTTCGGAGTATCTGACCAGCTCGATTAACGGCACTTATTCATGGAATGAACACGGGATTGTAACTCAAACAGATTATCCGTAAAGATTTAAATGGTTTTAAAATAATTAAAGCCATCCTTGATAAAAGGGTGGCTTTGGTTGTTTGCAGGGAGTAAGGCAGGCGACGGTGGAGGAATTGGCGCAGGTGAGCGGTATTACGCCGCTAATTGCGCAGAAGATAAAAGAACCTTTATATAGAATAGTTTATTAGGGTGTTATTATAGTATAAACCTTATAACTAGATTTACTGTTAGGGTTAACCCAAAAATAATAAGAGATATAATCTTGTTCCCCTGTTTTTAGATATAAGGAGGTCGTATCGCTTGATTTCCCGCTTATATCCCCAAACACCTCACACTTAAAAGAGACGACCCCGTTACCCCCGTTATTTGTAACTCTAGCGTCAACGACAAGCTTCTTATAATTTCCAGTATATTGTGCTTCCCACCTTGATTGGTATTCCATCACTGAACCTTTTGACTCAGTTTTACACCCTATGAGTAATAATGGTATTGATGCGACTATAAAAACTATAGAGATTATCTTTTTCAATGTTTTTCCTTATCTTCAAAGAAATGTATTATCTTGACGTTATCCGTAATTTTATCATAGGTGTCAAATGTGACTAAACGCGTGTATCGTGTTTGTTTTTTTATATTAAACACAGTAAAATGCGCGTAAGATTCCGGCAACTATTCCTGACCCTACAATTGTATTGTATTCAAGGGAGCAAAAGATGAAAAGGAAAGCTAAGGGAATTGAAATTTCTTATATTAGTGCAAAACCAATTCCAAGCAAAAAGTATCCAATTCAGAAGGAGTCTTATTATTGTCTTCATTGTGCGGTGGAAGTCGCTTTTCTTACTGCCATTTGTCCTCAATGCGGGCAGAGCTTTGATTGGACAAAATCAAACTCAGTAAGTACAACGGATTGGAATAATTATTATAAAGAACGGCAACCCCCCACTGGTAAATAACTTTTATACTGTTATGCTGTTAAGCTATTCAGTGTGCAGTAGTGGATAACATAAGAAATTCTTTTAGCTCTAATTGACGCTGAAGTTTACACCCCGAAAAACCGCTCCACCGCCGCCGCCACCCCGTGCTGCTCGATGTCTAGCGTTATGTAATGCGCCACCTGCTTTACCTCAGGGAAGGCGTTGCCCATCGCCACCGCCATCCCCGCCTCTTTCAGCAGCGGTATATCGTTCAGCCCGTCTCCAATGGCGATGACCTCATCTGTAGAATATCCGAAGTGTTCCACCAGTTTTTTGAAGGCCACGCCCTTCGACACTTGCGGATGCACTATGTTCACGAAATCTATGTTTGGATAAGCGGGCGAGCGCGCTATGGAGAAACGCAGCTTGTCCGCAAAATGGTCCTGGAACAGTTTTGACTTGGCGGCTTCTTCCTCGTTACGCACCACAATCTCGGCCTTCAGCAGCTTTTCCCTCGCCCAGATGCCGTCGAAGCTGGAGTAGCTGGGTTCCATGTGGAAGAAACTGCGGTGTACCTCGTCTGACCAGTTGGCCTTTTCTGCGAAGAATCTCTCGCTGGAGTAAAGCTCAAGGTAGATGTCGTTATTGCGGCTGAATTCCACAGCCTCGCGCACGGTGGAAGGTTCCAGCAATCCCGAATAGATGGTGCTTGAATCTCTGGGATTGTAAATCAGGGCTCCGTCGTAAAAGACGCTGAAAGTCTTAAGCCCCAGCGCGTCTATGATGTACATGGTGGTCTGGATGATGCGCCCTGTGCACAGGCTTACGGTTATGCCGGAGTCCAGCAGCCTCCCTATGGCGTTTTTGTCTTCGTCTGCCAGTTTGCCGTGCCCGTCAATCAGCGTGCCGTCTATGTCTATGACCACCATTTTATAGTTCAAATCGTCCTCCGGGGAAATGAAAACAAGATATGAAAGTATAACCAGTATGCCCCGATTGGCGCAAGAAACAGATTTTCCTCTCCCTTGAGGGGAGAGGTCAGGTGAGGGTGAACCATTAGCCTGGCGCCGCGCGCCAGAATAAGTATGATTCCCCGCCCGTAGCGGCACAGCATGCTGTGCCATCATGTTTCTGCCATTCTCGCCGCATGATGTTGACTATTATAACGTTTGGGGTATTACTCTCTTGCCCGCTTTGCCCGTCGTTGCGAACCCCGATTGTGTCGGGGTGAAGCAATCTCTATGGATAACCTGACGGGAGGGGTTAGGGGAAGTGAACCGTAGCGGCACAGCATGCTGTGCCGCATGTTTCTGCTATTCTCGCTGCATGATGTTGACTATCGGGGCGTCTGAAATATGACCTTCTCTCATAAGAGGAATGCGATAAAGACCTCTTGCCATACGCCGCAAAACCTGTGGTATTATATGTTTCCTTAACATTCCGACAACTGATAACTGACAACTGACAACTGACAACTGACAACTGATAGCTGATAACTGATAACTGCCAACTCTCGTTTATCCGGCCAACGCGACAACAAACTCTCGCTTTCCCTGTCTGCTCATGTTAGAATTTTACTCCTGCCGATCTTTAACAACCGCATAATTCCCCCCGTTATTCGAATTTCATCCGTTTTTTCCCGTGCCTGAAAATCTGAAACGGATGTCTTGAAAAAGGGTTTCTGATGTTTCCCCCGTGCCTGCGGGTGTAAAACGAAAATATAAAATAATCAGAAACCCGAAAACGAATCATGCCTGATGGGAAAACAAATCACCGCCCGCGTGAACCGCTGTTCGTGCCTGAGTGGCTGCTGTCCAAGGCTAAAAAAGATTCGATTCGTTCCCGCGAAGAAGGGGCAGCAGAAAACGAAAACAAATCGCTGTCAGGTGAGATAGGTTAAAGTTCGACCTTCCATGAGTGGCCGCACTTGCGGCACTTGCAGTACAGCGTGTTGGATATGGTGAAGACCTCGATGTCTTCGCTTTCGCATTTGGGGCACTTCATAGCTCGGTTCCTCCTTGCTGAAGGGTTAATAGATATATTGACTGCAAAATGATAGCACACGGCTGTGGGGATAGTATATTAAATAGAAATGTTGATATAGTTCGCTTTGGGGAGATACGTAAAAACGGGGCGTTAAGAGCACTTGCCGCAAGGCCAAGTATAAAGGGTGCAGACCC
>CAYRSY010000011.1:14135-24429 GCA_964427105.1 uncultured Dehalococcoidales bacterium | reverse complement strand
CCATAACGTTTCGCAATGGTTATGATAAAAACGGGGAGCCGCAATGGATAACACTGGATAGGGCGGAAGTGTTGGGGTTTGAAAATGGTTTGTTGAAGGTGGCCTATCGCGATGTGGAAAAAAGCCATGATGATGTAGAAATTAAAAAAATAGTCTTCAATATCCGAATGGCTGATGACTTGATGAGTCAATGCGAATCTGGCTGAATTAAATTTGTGCCATATTAAGAGGTTAAAAGGCAGGTTTTAAACCTGCCTCTGTTTTTTATCGCCCAATCCCTTGTGTGAGGGGAAAGTGAAAAGTGTGAAAAATGGCGCGCCTGGTGGGGTTCGAACCCACGACACCCGGTTTCGAAGACCGGTGCTCTATCCACTGAGCTACAGGCGCAACGTTCTCAATTATAAACGATTTGCGCATGGCACAACAATCTTGTCTTGACATACATTGCATTCTGTGAAACTGGATATATCAGGATGGACGCAAGAGGTTGTTAGGAAACAACGTTTTTGCTTGGGGATTCGTAAAAAACGGAAAGCGGAAATGGGGTGGGTGGAGGGATTCGAACCCTCGATCTTCAGGGCCACAACCTGACGCCTTAGGCCTCTCGGCTACACCCACCATGAAGGAAACAATACATTATATCTAAAATAGCTTCAGCCTGCAATCAAGATGTAAAGATGCCAAAAAGAAGAGCCAGCTAAAAGCTGGCTCTTCTGGTTCCGTATTTGCTATCGTGGGACTATATTTCCCAGAAGCTTTTGAGCTCCGAGAAATCAAGGACACGGCTCATAGCCTTGTTAGATACCGCAAACCCCGCTTCAGCGGCTGCTGCTACGGGATTAAGCCCTCCTGCCAGCACCAGGCCTATCTTGTTTAAACCTACTGGCATCTCGCATACGGATTTGCTCGATTCACCCATTGCCAGCGGCGCATTGATGCCCGCGGCGTTAAGCTGGGAGATCACTTTTTCTGCCAATGAGAGCGACATGGCGGGGATCTCGCGGAAGTTGGCCAGCATCTTGCCGTCTCCTGTTTTTACAATCTGACTTATGCTGGTCATGCGCCCCGCGATGAAAATCTCCGATGGATCCAGGGATGACCCGGAATAATGGATCAGATCGGAAAATCGCCAGGGCTTGTGATTTGTAAGCTGCAATATGCCTCCGAATCGGGAATCGGTAGGAATACCTTCCTTGAGCAGCGCTCCGTTGATGACTATGCTGCATACGGTGGCAAAACCTACGTGCCCCTCCGGGACCGTAATCCCTGCCAGTTTATGACCTTCTTCAGCTATAGCTATCAGGTCGCTTACGCATAACCCCGACTTAAAACAGGGCGCCATCGCCTTTAGCGCTGCTTTAAAATTATTCGCTGGAAACAGGGAAAAGTTTATAGGTATCTGTCCACAACGTTTTCGCGGATTGAAACTGGTTTGATAGGCCAGCAACTCGATCTTGTCAATAACAAAGCCGACTTTATCGTTCACCAGCGCGTTTCCCATCTCTTCCATGCCCAGTTCAGTCACCTGCCGTCCATCGCGGCGGCTTACCTTGGAGGTTAATCCCCGCTCATCCAGCAGCCCCAGATGATAGCGTACGGCGCGTTCGGACAGGTCGATACCGAACTCGTCCCTCAGCAGGCGCGCAATGACCTTGCTTCCCATAGCTTTGGGCGAATTGCCCAGAATGCGCAAGATGGCCATTTTTTCCCTGGCTACCTGGCGGTTGTCATCCGCTGCTACCCTGCTTTCCATGTCTCTCACTAAGTTGCTCTTATATTTAATTGTACTTATACCCAGCCGCGCAATTTCATTGCCTCAGCGATGCGTCCAACAGCTACCAGATAAGCAGCCTTGCGCATGCTGACCTTGCGTTTGAGGGATTCTGCCAGAACATCCTGGAATGCTTTGGTCATTATTTCGGAGAGTTTCTCCCGTACTTCGGTTTCATTCCACCAGAAGTGATACAGTCCCTGTACCCACTCGAAATAGGATACAGTAACACCGCCGGCGTTGCAAAGTATATCGGGAATGACCATGATGCCTCTCTTGTAGAGGGCTTCGTTAGCATCGGCGGAGGTCGGACCGTTGGCCAGTTCGCCGATTATTTTGGCTTTGATATTTTTAACGTTGGCTGCGGTAATGACGCCTTCGAGTGCCGACGGCATCAGAATGTCCACATCGAGTTCAAGCAGTTCTTCATTGGTGATGCTCTTGGCACCGGCGAAGCCGACAACTGAACCGGTCTTCTCTTTGTGCGCCAGAACTTTGCGGGGATCAAGCCCCTTGGGATTGTAGATGCCGCCTTTTGAATCGCTGACAGCCACGATGTTGCAGCCGGTGTTTTCGTTCATAAGAATGGCGGCGAAGGAGCCAGCGTTGCCGTAACCCTGAATGGCTACTTTAGCGCCCTTAAGTTCAATCTTGAGGTGTTTGGCAGCTTCGATAATTGTGTACATGCCTCCGCGTGAGGTGGCATCGCCGCGTCCCAGAGATCCGCCTACCGCGATCGGCTTGCCGGTTATCATTCCAGGATTGCCGTAGCCCTTGATTTTGGAATATTCGTCCATCATCCATGCCATGATCTGAGGAGTGGTGTAAACATCGGGGGCGGGGATGTCCTGGTCAGGGCCGACAAGCTCCCAGATCTGGCGTACATAGCTGCGGGAGAGTCTTTCAGTTTCGCCTGCCGAAAGCTCCTTGGGATTGCAGATGATGCCGCCCTTGCCGCCGCCCAGCGGGATGCCGACTACAGCGCATTTCAGTGACATCCAGGTTGCCAGGCAGCGTACAGTGTTAACTGTTTCTTCAGGATGGAAACGGATGCCGCCCTTGTAGGGGCCGCGGGCATTGTTGTGCTGGATACGGAAACCAGTGAAAACCCTGGTTTCACCGTTATCCATTTTTACGGGGATAGATACTGTGAGTTCCTTCATCGGCTGGCGCATGAAGGCTTTGGTGCCGGAATCAAGCTTGAGGATATCGCACATATCGTCAAGCTGTGATTGCACCGAACAAAACAGGGCATGTGATTTGTCTTCCATAATTCTCCTTTTTTATTACTTTGGCAGGGCTCTGTGCCTGTGCCATAAGTTACGAATGAATGTAATATGCCGATATATGCCGTATTATAATGCCATAAAAGAAAATAAAATGATAAGGCATTAAATTGCCATATTTTAGTTCTACAGTTTTAAATTGTCAAGCCAGGATTGTGCGTAATTAAAGTTTTATTATACAACTATTTGCCGTATAAAAGATAAATATCAAATACAATATCTCTATTATTTAAGCGGAAGATTATAGCCGGGTTAATTTGGCAGGGTAAATAAATGCGGGGAGTTATTCAGACCGTGTATTACGGGAGGTGAAAAGCTATAATAAAAAAATGAGGAATAACAATGACTGAAAAATACGTAAAAACAGATAATCGAAAAGTTATCCTTGACCTGAGCGGTTTGAGTTGCGCCGGTTGCGCAGGCGGCATTGAAGCCACACTGGGTCAAACGCCAGGCGTGTCACAGGCAAGAGTGAATTTTGCCGCTTCCAGGGCAATTGTAGAGTATGCCCCTCATAAGATTTCATTGGCTCAGATAGCTAAACTGATAAAGGATATGGGCTATTCGGTCGTCTCCAGAAGAACCATCTTTCCCATCGAAGGTCTGCATTGCGCTTCCTGCGTGGCTAATGCTGAAGAAGCCATCAGGGAGGTGCCGGGTGTTGTTTCCGCTGCTGTGAATCTGGCATCTGCGCGTGCGTCTATAGAGCACGTCGGAGAATTGGATGTAAAGGCTTTAAAATATGCGGTGTCCGAAGCGGGTTATAAGCTTGGCGACGAATCAACTACGATCGAAGACGTCACTCTTGCAGCGGAACGGGAGATAAAAAATCTGCGCAACCGGCTTTTTGCAGCGCTCGCGTTTGGAATACCAATAATGGTTCTGGGATTTATTCCTGATTTTACCGCAAAGTCTTATTTGCTGTGGGCGCTGGCCACTCCTGTTCAGATATGGGCAGGGTCACGTTTTTACAAGGGGATGTGGTCAGCCCTGCGCCACCGCCGCGCTGATATGAATACTCTTATTGCCGTAGGCAGCTCTGCAGCCTATATATATAGTGTAGTGGCAACGCTTTTCCCTGGAATTTTTGTTTCAGGGCTGATAGAGGCGCATCTTTACTTCGATACCTCGGCTATGATTATTGCCTTGATACTTTTAGGGCGCTTTCTTGAAGCGCGCGCCAGAGGGAGAACATCAGGCGCTATCAAAAAACTTATAGGTCTAAAACCCTGTAATGCTTCTGTTATCAAAGGCGGACAGGAAATGACTGTATCTGTTGATGGTGTTCAGGTGGGTGACATTATACTGGTCAGACCGGGCGAAAAAGTGCCGGTAGATGGCATTATCAGACAGGGTTATTCCGCCGTGGATGAATCCATGATTAGCGGTGAAAGCCTGCCGGTGGATAAAAAAGCGGGCGATGAGGTTATCGGTGCCACTATCAATCGCACCGGCAGTTTTCAATTTGAAGCCATGCGGGTAGGCAAGGATACCACCCTCTCGCATATAGTGCGACTGGTCGAAGAAGCTCAAGGCAGCAAAGCTCCCATTCAACGTCTGGCAGATATAATCGCCGGTTATTTTGTTCCTGCCGTCATCGGTATCGCCATTATCGCATTTACAATATGGTTTGTTTTTGGCCCCGAGCCGCGTTTGAATTACGCCCTGCTCAACTTTGTGGCGGTGCTTATTATTGCCTGCCCCTGTGCTCTGGGGCTGGCTACCCCCACAGCTATTATCGTAGGCACTGGATTGGGAGCGGAACACGGCATTCTGATCCGCAGCGCCGAGACTTTGGAAAAGGCTCACCGCATAAAGACTGTCCTGCTTGATAAAACAGGAACGCTTACGCTGGGGATGCCTGTGGTTACAGACATTGTTGCGTTTGGTCCCTGTGTTCAGAATGAAATATTAAAAATAGCTGCTTCTGTTGAAAAATCATCAGAGCATCCGTTGGGCAAGGCCATTGTAAAATATGCCGCCGAGCGGAAAATAGCGCTTGAGACTATTGAGAATTTCAACAGTCTGTCTGGCCTGGGGATTGAGGCAAGCGTTGGGGGAAAGTATGTCCTGCTGGGAAATTTAAAACTGATGCGGGATAAAAACATATCGGTTGCCGAATTGGACAAAACTGCGGAAAACTTGTGGGCGCAGGGGAAAACCGTAATGTTTATGGCTCTGGATAATACTCTTGCCGGATTGGTAGCTTTATCAGATACCGTTAAACCGACTGCCAGGCAGGCTGTGTCGGAGATGCACAGACTGGGGCTGGAAGTCATGATGGTTACGGGAGATAACAAGCGTGCTGCCGGCGCTATTGCTGCGGCAGCCGGTATCGACAGGGTTTTGGCTGAAGTTTTGCCCGGGAATAAAGCAGACGAGGTCAAAAAGTTACAGGATGAGGGCAGAGTGGTGGCGATGGTAGGTGACGGCATAAACGATGCTCCAGCGTTGGCGCAGGCTGATGTCGGTATTGCCATAGGGACAGGAACTGATGTAGCTATTGAAACCGCCGATATAACGCTGATGAGCGGCGATCTGCGCGGAATACCGTCTGCCATCGCTTTAAGCAAGCGCACTATGGGTGCTATCCGCCAGAATCTATTCTGGGCGCTCGCTTATAATGTCATACTCATACCTGTGGCCGCCGGAGTTCTATACCTGTTTTTTGGCAAAAGCGGCGTGCCGTCCGGCTTGCATTTTATATTGGGTAGTTATGGATTTCTTAATCCGATTCTGGCGGCGGCCGCAATGGCGCTCAGTTCGGTTACCGTGGTGACTAATTCCTTGAGGTTGCGCCGCTTTGACCTGAATAAGCCGAGAGGCTAATATGTATATCAGGAGGTAAGAAAAATATGGCTATGGCAATTGATCCTGTCTGCAAGATGAAAGTGGATGAATCCAAACCGGCGGCTACCTCGGAATATAAAGGAAAAACGTATTATTTTTGCGCCGTGGGCTGCAAGAAATCCTTCGATAAGAATCCGGAGAAATATCTGGGGGCATCCAGCGGCGGCTGCGGCTGCAGTTGCTGCTAAAATAAAAGCTGGCGATGTCTGACCGTGAAGACATCCTTTACAGCCACGATACGCGGAGGGAAATTATATACCTCTGGGCTAACATCTGGTTAAAGACCGGTTGGCGCTGAGTTGCGGCAGTATGTCCCGCATGGATATTTCAAGCTGGACGTTTTTTATTTCAGGTCTGGTATAAAGAAAGTCTGGCTATGCGGAGTTTGAAGCGTTACCCGGAGCAAGGGTATTATCAGTTATCCATTGCGTCACCACCTGGTCTTTGCTGGATAATACCTGGGAAGGCACCTGTGCCAGAACCGTAGCCTCTCTTGCTGCTATCAAACCCTGAGGCCGAATTCGGGAATGACCATGGTGAGGGCGGTTTAACTGTAAATCCGGCGATATTCGATTATTAGCAGATGAAGTATTGTTAGCTTTTATCCATAATCCCAAACCTCCAGGCGCGGAACACGGCGGGCTTGTACGGATAGGTAACCGGTATTGAATATACATCCGAAGACCACCCTGAATTTTGGAAGCGCGATGGCTATCATAATCGCGTTGATCTATGGAAATAAGAATGCTCCCGGTGGCAGGAAATATACAATAATGAGAGGGGGAATTTAATATGGCTTACGTCGCAAAAGATTACTCAAAACTTATAGGCATGCCGGGTTTCAGCGATGCCTTGCTGGCGAATCACTTTACCCTTTATCAGGGCTATGTCGCCAACACAAACAAGGTATTCGATTTGCTGTCTTCCATGCTGAAAGAAGGCCAGACATCTGCACCGCAATATGCCGAGTTAAAAAGGCGCATGGGCTGGGAATTTAATGGAATGCGTTTGCACCAGTTGTATTTTGAAAATCTCGGCGGCAAAGAGCCGATAAATGCAGCCAGCCGGCTGGCTGCGAAGATGATTGAAGAATTCGGCAGCATAGAGGAATGGGAAAAGGATTTCAGAGCCACCGGCTCCATGCGGGGTATAGGTTGGACTATTCTGTATCAGGATAATGATACGGGTAAACTTTTCAACCAGTGGGTAAATGAGCATGACGGCGGGCATCCGGCAGGCTGTACTCCCGTAATGGTAATGGATGTTTTCGAGCACGCTTTTATGCTGGATTATGGTCTCAAACGCGCCGCATACATAGACGCTTTTTTCAGCAATATCGACTGGGCAGCGGCTGAAAGTCGCATAAAATAATCGAATTGGATTAAAAATAAACTCAAAACTCTTGACTTTAGCTTTAGATACGGCTATGCTCATTAGTAAATCTTTTAAGGAGGATTGAAATGCAGGGTTATTGTGTTAAGTGCCGCGCCAAGAAAGAAATGAAAAATGCCAAGGCCATCACCATGAAGAACGGACGCCCGGCTACCCAGGGAGTGTGCCCTTCATGCGGCACCAAGATGTTTAAAATCGGCGCCAAGTAAAAACTGTTTGTTTTTCAAGGTGCAGACAGCCATCCTGCCAGAAAAAACGACAGGGCAGCTGTCTGCATTTTGTTGATATCCTGAAGTTTTAATAATTCGAAAAGGCAAGTTTTTCTTGGCTATTATGAAACCGGATAATACAATAGAGATCATGCAACGATTGGATAGGGCTTATCCGCATGCGCGGATAGCCCTTAATTTTTCTAATCCGCTGGAGCTTCTGATTGCTACGATCCTTTCCGCGCAGAGCACTGATATCGGGGTGAACAAGGTGACCCCTGCTCTTTTTGCCCGTTATAAAACCGCTGAAGATTATGCCAATGCGGATGTTGCGGAATTAGAGTCTCTGATTAAATCAACCGGTTTTTATCACAACAAAGCCAAAAGCATTATTGGCGCCGCAGCAGCGATTGTGAGGGATTTTAACGGTAAAGTTCCCGAAACAATGGCGCAGATTATCACCTTGCCGGGTGTGGCGCGCAAAACTGGCAACGTGGTGCTTTACAATGCCTATGGAGTGCTTGATGGAATAGCAGTCGATACGCATGTCATCCGCCTGTCTAACCTTCTGGGATTAAGCAGGGAAAAAGACCCTGTGAAAATCGAGCGTGATCTTGTGAAACTGGTGCCGAAAGATAAGTGGGGAAAATTCTCATACCTGCTGATAGATCACGGAAGAGAAGTATGTATTGCGCGCAGGCCGAAATGTGATATTTGCGTCTTGAACGACATTTGCCCGTCAGCCTTTAAAGTGTAAGCCTGGTTGATGTTAACCCCTGATACCGAACAGCCTTTTGGTGTTTTCAGATGTATGATTAGCGACAGCCTCAAGTGATAGCCCTTTTATTATTGCCAGTTCTCTGGCGGCCTCGACAACATATGAGGGCTCATTGCGCTCTCCTCTTTTGCCCTGCGGCGGCAGGAACGGGCAATCCGTTTCAACCAGCAATTTATCCATCGGAAGCTGTTTGATTACTTCATGGAGTGATTTTGAAGACGGATAGCCGATGTATGCTCCAAGAGAGATGCAAAATCCCAGCCGCAGATAAGCATTCGCCGCCGAAATTGTTCCGCTAAAACAGTGTATTACGCCTGCCGATTCTCTGGTCGAACGGTTATTTGCTTTCCATTCGGTGAGTACTTCAAGCATTTCTTTTTCGGCTTGGCGGCAGTGAATTATCACCGGCTTGTTTAGTTCATCCGCAAGTGACAGTTGTCGCTTGAAAAACTTTAATTGCTGCTCATGCGGAGAATGATCGCGGTAGAAATCCAGCCCTATTTCGCCGATAGCTGCTACATGCGGATCACGGGCTATTCGTGATAGCTCTGATATGTCATGTTCGGAAGTTGAGCCCGTTTCCTGGGGATGAATGCCTGCGGCAGCGATGATAGATGGGTTTTGCCGTGATAACTCGATTGCTTTGAGGCTCGAAGCCAGATCAATTCCAACATTGATGATAAAATTTACGCCCGATTGCTTTGCCCGATAGATAACTTCTTCGCGGTCAGAATCGAATTGCTCCATGTCCACATGGGCATGACTGTCTATCAGGTTAAGCGTATTTTGAAATTCGATTATGGACATAGGCTAGGGCAAAAATAGATGCGCTCCCCACTCTGTTGCCTTGGTGAATAAAGCAGGCGCGATACCTAGCAGGATGATGCCGGTGCATGCAACAATCAGCGCTAATCTGGGAGCGACCGATGATTTGATGGTTTTTTCTTCTGCGGGATCATCTATCCAGATGGTTTTAATGATCTTCAGGTAATAATAGGCAGAAATTACACTGTTGATAACAGCTATGATAACCAGCCAGATAAGGCCATGCTGAGCCGCCTGGCTGAATACATAGAACTTGCCCATAAAGCCGGCCAGCGGCGGTAATCCCATGAGGGATAAAAGTCCGAGTGTCATAGCGGTAGCCAGCAGCGGTGAGCGTTTGGATAATCCGGCATAATCTGATATAGAGTCGTAATCTAACTGGTGAGATATTATAATTACCGATGTGAACACCGCAACCTCGGCCAGAGCGAAGGCCGTAATAAAATAGAGAAGGCTGCTTTGCAGCGCATTGTTGCCTGCCGCCGTCATGCCGAGCGCGGCTATTGCCACAAGCATATAACCGCTTTGGGCTATGGATGAAAAGGCAAGCAATCGCTTGATATTTCCTTGCTGGATGGCAAGCACATTGCCCAGCGTCATGGTCAGTGCGCTTATTACTGCCAGTATGAGTCCCCAGTCCTGGCTCAGTCCTGTCGGCTGAATAAAGCCTGTCATCAGGAACCTTGCCAAAACGGCGAATCCTGCGATTTTACTGGCAGTCGAAAGATACAGGGTAATGGGGGTAGGCGCGCCCTCGTACACATCGGGTGCCCACATATGGAACGGGACGGCCGCGATTTTAAATCCGAAGCCGGCAACTGTAAGCACAAGCCCGAAAATCAAACCCGCGCTGGTTGATAAGCTGTTCGCAGGTATAGCTGCAACCGCATGCGCAATCTCGGTAAGCTGTGTAGAGCCGCAGAAACCGAAAACCATCGCCAACCCGTACAATAACACAGCTGAATTGATAGCGCCAAGCAGTATATATTTCAACGATGATTCGCTGCCGTTGCTGTTCTTGAGAAAACCGACCAATGCATAGAATGAGATAGCTGTAAGTTCTATTGAAAGCAGTATGGATATAATATCTGTTGCTGCCGCGGTAAGCATGGCTCCCAGGGTAGCTGTAAGAATAAGCGCATGAAATTCGCCGTGGAACCCCTCCATCCTTTTGACATAATCT
>CAYRSY010000011.1:0-14035 GCA_964427105.1 uncultured Dehalococcoidales bacterium | reverse complement strand
TGCCAGGCAGATTTCGGGTTTAAGCAACTCCAGATTCAATTAAACGCTCCTCTAACCGCCTATAAGTTTGGTTATGTTTTCGGCTCCGGTCTGGATTACCGAGATGATACCGGAGGGATATATGCCTATTGTGAAAATAAGCAAAACGAAAACGCCGCAATAGAATTTTTCTAACTTGCTTGCGTCTTTGACATTATCGAAAGCAGGCATGACCGGCCCGTAGAAAACGCGCTGGATAAGCCATAATATATAAGCTGCCCCCAAAAGGACGCCAAGCAGCGCTATTGAAACAAATATCTTGATACCGCCTACAGCAGAGCTGGAAAAACTTCCCAGAAAAATGGAAAATTCGGCAGCAAAGCCGCTGGTGGAAGGCAGCCCTAGAGCTCCAAGCCCTCCGAGAATAAAAAAGGTAGCGGCTGCCGGCATCTGACGGGCCAGCCCTCCCATCTTTGTAATATCCCGTTCATGAGTGTTATGCATAACAATCCCGGCTGTAGCGAACAGCAGACCGGTGATAAGACCATGGCTTACCATTTGCATTGTTGCCCCTGTCAGGCTTGTCTGGCTGAGGGCGAATATGCCTATAAGCACGAATCCCATATGGCTGATACTGCTGTAAGCAATAAGACGCTTGAAATCTGTTTGCCGCATGGTAATGGCTGCGCCGTAAACCACGCCGATAACAGCCAGCGTCAGCATTATCGGAGCATATTGCTGAGCGGTTTGCGGGAATATGCTTACGCACAATCGCATCATTCCATATCCGCCCATCTTAATCAGGGCGCCTGCCAGAAATACGCTGGCAGCGGTGGGAGCGTCGGTGTGCGCGTCTGGCAGCCACGTGTGGAACGGGAAGACCGGTAATTTAACGGCAAAGCCCGCCAGCAGCAGGAAGAATACAGGCGCTGCGGGGAGTATGGATTGCGTCATGGCGTATCCGTTCTGGGATAGCGCAATCATATCGAGACTGCCGGTAGCGAAGTACAGGCAAACAATGCCTGCCAGCATCAGCGCGCTGCCGGCCAGCGTGTATATTACATATTTGGTTGCAGAATACTGCTTGCGCCCCGTCCCCCAGATGGAAATAAGGAAATACATGGGGATGACCTCTATCTCCCAGAAGATGAAAAAGAGCAGCAGATCAAGCGAGCAGAAAACGCCCAGGATGCTGCTTTCCAGTATCAGTAACCAGATAAAAAACTCACGAGGCCGGGTTTCCACATGCCATGAAATAAGCACGGCAATGCATCCCAGCAGGCTGGTCAATACCACCATCGGCAGGCTGATGCCGTCAACCCCTAGATGGTAGTTTGCGCTTAGCGCCGGTATCCACGAATAAATCTCTTCAAACTGTATTCCCCCGGCAGTTCTGTCATAGCCGATGAAAACCAAGACGGAGAGAGCCAGCACCGCCACAGTGAACATCAGAGAAATATACTTTATTGCTTTTGGAGAGATGCGGCGTAATATCGCCAGCAGAAGCGCTCCGGCCAGCGGTAAAAAGACAATCAGCGAAAGTGCGTTAAAATTCATTCTGGTACTATCCTTTTACCAGCGCTAAAAGCACTATAATAATTATGCCTGCGGCAGCAATCAGTCCGTACATCTGCAACTGTCCTGTTTGCACCTTGCGTATTAAACGTCCGGCCCCTGATGTAGCACAGGCAATGCCGTTGCCTGCGCCGTCTATCACAATCCTGTCAAACCACTGAAAGGCGCGGAAAATGCCGCGATATAAAAGGTTGTCGGCTATCAGATTTTCGTAGAGATCATCCATCCAGTATTTGCGTGTAAATATGGCATGCAAGGCATGGAATGTATTTTTAATCTTATCGGGCGAGATCCATTTTTTTACATAAAGCGCGTAAGCCAAAAATATCCCTGAACCTGCCGCCAGAAGGGAAACCCATGCCAGCGGTTGAGACAGCAGATGGAAAATACCATACCAGAACCCGTGAGTAGCGCCTCCTTCTTCGAAAAGAAGCTCGAATCCGCCGTTGGCATTGAGCCAGCCGGAGGCAACAGCAGGCACGGCCAGCAGCAGCATCGGGACAAGCATCATTTTGGATGATTCATGAGGTTTGTGGTCTCCGCGGTATTCGCCGAAAAACACGATGAACACAACACGAAAAATGTAAAGGGCGGTCATAAACGTAGTGATAACAGCCATTACCAGCAGCACCGGCTGGTTCTCGAAGGCGCTTGCAAGAACGCCTTCTTTGCTGAAGAATCCGGATAAGGGCCAAACGCCCGCAAGGCTGATAGCTGCCAGCAGGAAGCAGATGAAAGTCCACGGCATTTTCTTTCTTAGTCCGCCCATAAGGCGCATGTCGAAAGTGCCGGTGGCATGGTTGATGCTGCCGGAGCCAAGGAACAGTAAAGCCTTAAAGAAAGCATGATTAAACAGGTAGAAAATACCCACCCAGACTCCGCCGGTCGCCAGACCCAGCATCATAAGCCCAAGCTGGCTGATAGTGGAGTAGGCCAGGACGCGCTTGATATCGGTCATCACTATGCCCATAGTGGCAGCGAAAATAGATGTGAAAGCGCCTATAATGCCCACAACTGTCAACGCATGGGGCGCGGCCTCGAAAACCGGATACATGCGCCCTACCAGGAATACTCCGGCAGCCACCATTGTGGCAGCATGGATGAGCGCACTGACAGGCGTGGGGCCCTCCATAGCGTCAGGAAGCCATACATGCAAAGGAAACTGACCCGACTTGCCGACGGCTCCCAGGAACAGACCCAGCGCAGCTATCGTCAATGCGCCTGCGGCTATAGTTCCGCCCAAAGCCATGCTGTTTAGAGAAATGATGTCCAGCGTGCCTGCATTGGAGTATAAAACCAGCAGGGCGACGAGGAAGCCGACATCGCCGATACGCGTGACCAGAAACGCTTTTTTGGCGGCTGCGACAGCAGAAGGCCGGTGGAACCAGAATCCAATAAGCAGGTAGGATGATAAGCCCACCAGTTCCCAGAAAGCGAAAGTGGAGAGAAGGTTGGAAGACATGACAAGCCCAAGCATCGAAGCCGTGAACAGCGAAATAAACGAGAAATAGCGCTGATAGCTGGGATCATTGTGCATATAAGAACGCGAATATATTTGCACCATAAGGCTTATGGCGGTTACAACTACCAGCATCATGGCGCTGATCGGGTCTATCAATAAACCGAAATTGAAAAGAGGTCCGCCTGATATGGACAGCCAATCGAAACCTGTCAATAGAATCGTGTGTTCATGCGTCTGGAAGACGCTTATCAGCGCCCATATGGAAAGCAGAAAAGATAATCCCACCGCAGCGATAGAAATATAGCTGGCCGGTTCGGTTTTACCTTTGAACGGGCGAATAAGAGGCGCAATGACAGCAAAAGCTGCCAGAGGCAGTCCACATATAGCCCAGATAAGTTCAGACGGTATGTTTGTAATATGCATTTTTTACCACTTCAAAAGGTTAATGTCAGTAGCATTTATGCTTTTTCTTTGCCTGTATAAAGCTATAATTATAGCCAGTCCTACGGAAACCTCGGCTGCGGCTACCACTATGCTGAAAATGGCTATGGACTGGCCGGTAAGCTGTTCAGGGGTTATATACCGGGAGAAAGCCACCAGCGCCAGATTGGCCGCATTGAGCATAATCTCGACGCACATCAGTATTACTATTGCGTTTTTACGGGATAATGCTCCGTACAACCCCAGACTGAACAGGAAAGCGGATAAAATCAGATAGTGTGTAAGTCCTATAGTCATTCTATTTCTCTCTAGCTATGCTGACAGCGCCTATAATGGCTGCCAGTATCAGCATAGCGGCTATCTCTACCGCCAGCGCCAGCCCGTTCTGGTTAAAAAGCATATTCCCCAGGGTTGCTGTGGTGATAGAGTCAGGTACGGCTGTGCTTACGTTCCATTCTGTGCTGAGCAATGCCCATATGGCAATCCCCAGTAAAGAAACCCCTGTAATTAAAGCCGGAAGCTTGAATCTGGAAGGCAGATTGGCGCATTCTACTTCACGGGTGAGCATTATCGCTATGATTATAAGAACCGCGATAGCTCCGACATATATCAGCACCTGTATTATTCCCAGAAAGTCTGCCGATAACGTGACGAACAACCCTGCAATGGACAAAAAGCAAAGTATCAGCCCTAAAACGGTACGGAAAAGGCTGTGCAGCGACACTACCATCAGCGCGCCCGCCGCAGCCATAACGGCCAGAACCCAGAATGCAATATTTATTCCCATAATTATCCGCTATTTCTTCCTGACTTCGTCTATAATGAGCGTCTGCTCAGGCAGATCACGTGCGATTTCAGGGTGATAATAACCGCTTGGTTTCCGTTTTTCAGGCGTAAGCAATTCCTCTTTCTGAAGCGTTTGCTCCGCCAGCGTGTAACTTGAGCGTTCGTATTCGTAGCCCATATATAGAGCGTCAAAAGGACAGGCTTCCACGCACAATCCGCAATATATGCACTGTCCGCCTTTGAGTTCCCATTTTTGGGGTTTATATGTCATATCGCAGCGCAGGCATCGGCTGCATTCTTCCATAGCCTCTTCTTTATTCCAGCATATTTCTACGCCTTCGAAGGTGTGCAGGCGTTTTTCATGCGTTATAGTGCTGCCGGCAGGACGGAATCCTTCATGCGGCGCCCCTTCTCTTTCGATTGGCTCTTCTGGTATTGCCAGCTTTTCGCTGATATCCCCATTGCCCCCAAGATATTTATCTATAGAAGCGGCCGCTGTTCTTCCCTGCGCGATGCATTCTATTACAGTAGCCGGACCGAGCACGTCGTCCCCGCCGGCAAAAACCCCGTTTTTAGCTGTAGCCATGGTTTCAGGATCTACCTGTACCCGGCTGCCTTTGTCGGTTGCCAGTCCGAAAGTTTTCGGCACTACAGGGCTTTGGCTAACCGCCGATATAATATTGTCCAACTCTTCCTGGTATTCGCTGTCCTTGATCGGTTCTGGTCTGCGCCTGCCGCTGGAGTCTTCCGCTCCCAATTTCATGCGTACGCATTCCAGCATAAGCTTGCCATCGGCGTTTAGAACCCTGGCAGGAGCAGACAAAAATACCAGTTTGACACCTTCTTCAACAGCTTCTTCAACTTCTTCAGGGGCAGCTGGCATTTCAGCGCGTGTTCTGCGATATATAATACTGACTTCAGAAGCGCCCATACGCACAGCAGTGCGCGCGCAATCGATGGCTGTGTTGCCTCCGCCGATAACGGCTACGCGTTTGCCCAGTTTAACAGGTATGCCGAGGTTAACTTCTCTTAAGAAGTCCACGCCGCCCAGCACTCTGGCATCGGTATCGCCGGGCACGCCCAGCGCAATAGCCTGGTGAGCTCCAACCCCTACGAATACGGCGTTATAACCTTCCGCTAGTAATTTATCCACGGATTCGATGCGCTCATTCAGTTTAACAGTTGCGCCGGCATTCTCAATCTCTTTAATATCGGCTTCCAGTATATGCGGCGGCAGGCGGTAATCCGGGATGCCCACCTTCATCATGCCTCCAGCGGATGGAAGCGCCTCGAACACATCGACGGCATGTCCTTTGCGCGCCAGATAGTAAGCTACTGTTAATCCTGCGGGGCCGGCGCCTATGACGGCAACTTTTTTACCTGTCGGCTCGGATTTATTAATGCGTTCTTTCCATTTGCCGTTATCATTGTCAACGGCATAACGCTTCAACTTGCGTATGGCAATCGGCTCATCTATGTCTCCCCGGTTGCAGGCGCTCTCGCAGGGATGTGCGCAGATGTAAGCGCAAACTGAAGGGAAAGGAATCTTTTCGCGTATGACGGCCACTGCTTCTTCCGGTTTGCCGTCGGCAATGCAGCGTATATAGCGGGCGGCATCCACCCGCGCCGGGCAGCGGTGAGTGCAGGGAGCCTGCGCGTCCCACTTTATGCCTTCTTTAGGTGTTTCAATATCAATGCATCCGTGCGGACAGGCGCGTTCACAGGTATAGCAGCCGGTGCATTTATCCGCCGACCATGCCAGCACAGTGCCACGCTCGCGGCGGGAAACATCCAGTTTTTCCTCTGGATATTGCACGGTTACCGGGCGTTTGAGCAGATTTTTAAAAGTTACCCCCATCCCTTTCAGGATGCCCGTGCCGAATATTTCAGGTGCCAACGGCTTGCCTCCCCGAACGCATAAATCTGGCCCACAGCAATATAACTGCAATGGTTACAATGATATATACAGGAATACTTGCCCAGAGCGAAAGTTCCGGCAGAAACACTGTTTTCAAAGCCACTATGAGCAGGTTCACCAGCGCTAACGGCAAAAGAGATTTCCATGCCAGTTTCATGGACTGGTCAACGCGGAAACGCGGCAGAGTGCTTCTTATCCATAATATCAGGAAGAAACTGGCAAAGACTTTAATGATAAACCATACTATATCGGGCAGAAACGGGCCCTGCCAGCCGCCGAGGAAAAAGGTGGTAATAAGCACAGACCCGATAAAAGCCTCGCTGTATTCCGTAAGGTAAAGCACTGCAAATTTCATGCCGGAATACTCGGTATTAAATCCGCATGTAAGTTCGGAGTCGGCTTCCACCAGGTCAAATGGCGTGCGGTTTATTTCAGCCAGTATAGCTACCAGAAACACTACGAAACCGAGTGGCTGAACCAGAATGAACGGAACTGTCTGTGCTTCCACTATGCTTGAGACAGACATGGATCCGGTGGCGATTACAAGCCCTGCCAATGCCAGAACCATAGGTATCTCGTAGCTTATAAGCTGCGCTATCTCACGCATAGCCCCGATGAAAGAGTATTTGTTATTGCCTGCCATGCCGGCCATAAAAACGCCGATGGCGGTGACGGCGCTGGCTGCTGAAATGTAAAGAACGCCGACGTTCAGATCCGCCAGCTGCAATCCATTCATCAGGGGGATGACCGCCATTATCATCAAAACAGGGACAAAGGCGATGGCAGGAGCTATCCAGAATATGATCTTGTCTGCCAGCACAGGGATAATATCTTCTTTTGTGAGAATTTTAATAACATCCGCAAAAGATTGCAGAAGGCCGAAAGGTCCTGCTCGGTTAGGGCCAAGCCTGGCTTGAAAGCGTCCGATAACGCGGCGCTCCATCCATATAAAGATTATAACGCAGGAAAGCAGCAGACCTATTAAAATAACCGCCATGATAATCAGATGCCACCAGAAATTCCCCGGCCAGTCGGGAGAAATGGCGGCTAAACGATAAATGCCCACTATCTGTCCACCTCGCCCATAGATAAATCGATGCTGCCGAAAATAAGTATGGCATCAGCCAGTTTTTGCCCCACAAGCAGTTCCCTTAGCAATGTCAGATTAATGAAAGCCGGTGCGCGGAAATGGCAGCGGTAGGGTTTCTCCGTGCCGTCGGAAACAAGGTAGCAACCCAGCATACCCCGCGGCGACTCTATCTGTGCGTAAGCCTCCCCCTTTGGCGGTCTCAATCGCAGAGGCACAGGCGTCTTTTCCTTGCCCGCCGGCATCTGCTCTACGGCCTGCTGTATTATACGCAGGCTCTGGCGCATCTCTTCCATTCTGACGCGGTAGCGGTCATAACAGTCGCCGTTTGCGGCGGTGGGAATATCGAACTCGAACTTGTCATAAACAGAGTACGGCGCGTCTTTTCTGATATCCCATTTTATCCCCGAGCCGCGCAGCACCGGGCCGCTGGCGGAGAAATTGACAGCTGTTTCCGGCTTCAGCACTCCTACGCCTTTGAGACGGGCGCATAATATCTCGTTATCAGCCAGCATTCTGTCGTATTCGTCCAGATAGGCGGGCATAACCTTCAGAAAGCGGTCAAGCGCGGGCAGGAATTCGGTAGGTATATCCTGGCTCACGCCGCCGAAACGCATGTAATTGTAAAGTAAACGCTGGCCGGTCACCATTTCCAGCAGGTCGAGTATCTTTTCGCGTTCGCGGAACATGTACATGAAGGCAGTATAGAAAATACCCATGTCGTTCATGACCGAGCCGACTGCCAGCAGGTGGCTGGCGATGCGCTGCAATTCGCCCATGATAACGCGCAGATACTCAGCTCTTTGCGGAACCTGTATGCCTGCAAGCTGTTCGATTGCCATGACATAAGGCCAGTTGTTGTTGATAGCTGACACATAATCCAGGCGGTCTGTAAGAGGGATATTCTGCTTGTAAGTGCGCTGTTCGCACAATTTTTCAAGCCCGCGGTGAAGATAACCGAATATCGGGTCAACGTCCGTTATAATCTCGCCGTCGAGTACCACGCGCATGCGGAACACGCCGTGCGTGCTGGGATGCAGCGGACCAATATTTAAGATGAAAGGCTCAGTTGCCAGCGCCATAAGCTTTATCCTTAAAATCCTTGCGTAAAGGATGTCCCTCGTAGCCTTCCCAGAGAACTATGCGTCTCAGGTCGGGATGTCCTGTGAACTCTATTCCGAAAAGGTCGTATATCTCACGTTCCTGCAAGCGGGCGCCCTGCCACAGGCTGGCAACGGAGGGAACCGAAGGCTTATCCCTATCGCACTTTACCCTGAGTGATACAAGAGTTTTGTTTTTAAGTGACAGCAGGCGATAGATCAACTCGAAGTGATCCGGGTAATCCGCTGCCGCTACCATGTCGAGAAAATTAAAATCAAGATCAGATGAATCCTTAAGATAGCTGGCGACTTTATACAGTATTGCCGATGCTACCTCGATACAATCGGAGGAAACACCAATCCCGTCAACGAATTGTGATTTAAGCCGAGCGGATAAATCGTTTATATTCAAAACTGTAACCATCTTATCTTGGGTTCTTAATGCTTTCTTTTTCGATTTTCTTGCGCAGCGTCTCAATGCCGTATAACAGCGATTCGGGACGGGGCGGACATCCGGGTATATATACATCAATAGGAACAATACGATTATATCCTGGAACAACTGAGTATGAATCCTTGAATATCCCGCCGCTGATGGCGCAGGCGCCCATGGCGATAACCCACTTGGGCTCAGCCATCTGATCATAAAGGCGTTTTATCTGCGGGGCCATCTTCCATGTCAGCGTACCGGCGCATACCAGCAGGTCTGCCTGCCGGGGAGATGCGCGCAGCACCTCCATGCCGAAGCGGGCGATATCGAAACGTGAGGATGAAGCTCCGATGAACTCGAAGGTGCAGCAGGCGGTGAAAGCCGTTACCGGCCACAGGGAGCTCTTGCGAGCCCAGTTGAGGGCGGCGTCAACCGTGGTGAAAAGCACATTGCGCTTGATTTCTTCGTCGAGCCATGCGTCAGGGTCGGGGATAGACTTTTGGGAGGCGATGCGCAGTGCTTCAATTCCTGCTCCCTCGCGGTGGTCAATCTCGGACGCAGGTGTCAGCCACATGCGATCTACTTCCATTCGAGCACTCCCTTGCGCCATGCATAGAGGTATCCCACGAGCAGAATGGCTACAAAAATAAAGCCGGCTGCAAATGCGAAAGCGCCGATATCTTCAAGGCCGACAGCCCATGGCATGATGAAAACCAGCATGACGTCCAGGGCAACGGCAATGATGGCAAAAAAGTAGTAGCGGGGATTGAATTGCACCCAGCTTCGGCCTGTTGTTTCCAGTCCGCATTCTACTGTCGTAGGTTTAACGGCTGACGGTTTATGGGGAATGACCTTTAGCTTGCGCAGCAGCACAGGCAAGGTCAGCATGAGTCCGGCGAAGGCCAGGCTCACCAGAAGAAAGAGGGCAATATATCCGTATTCTTGCAACGTTACTGCTCCTTCGGCTGGTAGGATTGTAAAAGAGGAGAAAAGTATATCGTAATAAAATGAATAAATCAAATGCCGTCTCAGGAGTAAAAACCGCATTTTTGAAACAAACCTGAAATAATTCTGCTTTACGCTTAAGGCCGGAAAGATGGTAAAATATTCCGGGATACAGAGTGTTTTCCGTTGACAACTTCCATATCATTAGCTAGACTGCCTTCATCTACATTAAAGGCGGAATGAAAAGATGAAGCTTATAGTCGTTGGTGTAGGGCAATGCGGAGGGCGTATTGCCGACGAATTTGCCCGTATGCAAATGCGCTCTCATGGTTTGCGCGGCATAGACATAGTTCTTGAGGCCATTGCCGTCAATACCGATGCAACCGACCTGGCAGGCATTACCAGCATAAAACCCGATACGAGCCATCGTCTTTTGATTGGAACACACGCTACTCGGGGACACGGCACTGCCAGAGTTAGCGATCTCGGCGCTGAAATTATGCGCGGAGAAACGCTCAGGGTACTTGAAGTTATCAAGCGCAATAACAAAGTCTTCGAGGCTGACGCATGCCTTGTTATCGCTGCTGCGTCGGGGGGCACCGGCGCCGGCGGCGCTCCAATACTTGTTAAGGCTTTGAAAGAGAATCTTGCGGACAAGCCTGTTTATGCTCTTCTGGTGCTGCCATTCGAGCATGAAGAAAACAGCGAGCAGAGCGCTGTTTTCAACACTGCCGTTTGTCTTAAATCCACTAATGCGGTTGCCGATGCGGTAATCCTTGTTGATAACCAGCGTTTTGTAAGCAAGGATTCATCCGTGCGTTCCAACATGCAGAAAATTAACCAGTCAATAGCCGAACCATTTTTCAACCTGCTGTGTTCAGGCGAAGAAAAGAAACCCAAAAGCAGTTCACGTCCGGTCGGCGCGGGCGACATTATAGCAACGCTGGACGGCTGGACAGCCATTGGTTACGGCAAGGCTATTCTGCCGTTGATTACGCTTCCCAAAGATGATTCCCATGACTTTGTCAGAAAAGATCTTCGTAACAGCCAGGGTGTTTATGCCATGAACGAAGCGCTGGCGGAGTTGTCTTTCAACTGCAAGCCGTCGGAAGCGTATAAAGCCTTGTATCTCGTTTCCGGCCCGGCAAAGGAATTGAGCCTGGATTTGACTGAATCGCTGGAAGGCTATATGCATCAGACCGTGCCTCAGGCGCAGTTGCGCGGCGGCGATTACGCCCGTGAAAAAGGTCTGCTTGATGTGACGGTTGTCCTCTCCAATTTTGGCGAGGCAGACAGGATCCGGCATTTCTACGAAAAATCCTCTGTTCTTGCCAGAGAGCGCGAAGCCCGCGAGTTGTCCAAGCCCGACCGCGCCATGCTTACCGAGGAGGCAGGGAAGGATATACCGAGTCTGCTGTAAGAAAAGAAAAACTTCAATGCAACAAGAAGAAATCAGAAAGCTTATTACTTACATTGAAGAGAACCTACGGTCGTCTAATAAGGCTGGGTTACAATTTGTTGACTCTAGAAATTTTAATACTCAGCTGATCTCGAAACAAAACCATGTAGTCTTTGGACGACGGGGTGCTGGTAAAACATCATTATTGAAATCTGTGTGTGGGTATTCGAAATATATTGATATTTATATTAACCTTGAGGATTATAAGGATATAACTTTCCCTAACATTTTAATTTCAGTTTTATATGAGACATTTGTTGCGTTAAGTGAAAAAATTAGACATGATTTTCCTTGGTATAAGTTTAACCGCAAGGCTAACAGTATTCTGAAAACGATTAAGATGATCAATTCGCAATTAAAACCGTACCTATATCAGCCTGATGAAGAAACAAAAGAAGTCCGAACTAAAGAAGCGACTATAAAAAATGCTGAAATCGGTGCCAAGAAATATGGTCTGGATGCCGGACTTGCACAAAGTGATTTGGCTACGAAAGAAGTAAAAAGAAACTTACCATGGAATAAATTGGAATTCCTAAAGGTAGAATTAACTGTTTATAAGAAACTGATAAAAGATATTTCTTTGCTCTTCTCAAATACTCCGATATTCCTTGTACTAGATGATTTTTATTTTGTGGATAAGAAAGTCCAGCCGGATTTGGTTGATTATTTTCATCGTCTTTGTAAAGATACGGAACTTTATTTAAAGATTGCCACAATAAAATATCGGTCCAAACTGTATAGAAGAACTAACAACCAATATACGGGTGTAGAAATTGGTCATGATATTCTTGGGATAGATATGGACTATACCTTGGATAATTTTGATGCTCTTAAACAGTTTATGCACAATCTTCTCGATAACGCAATTAGCTATTCAAAAACGAAAGTTGTCTTCAATGATGTTTTTGAAGGTGAGGGCTTCTCGCAACTCTGTTTGGCATCAGGAGGAGTGCCCCGGGATTTTCTGTCACTTTTTGTATCATTGGGGAATACATTGTTGGTTTCAGGGGCGAAGATTGGCAAGGTAGAAGTGACCCAATCGGCTATAAAGAGCATTTCAACTAAGTATGATTCGATGAAAAGAGATTCCAGTAATGATAGTGCATGCCTTGAAGAATATCTTGAACACATTATCAAATTTGTTTTTAATGAAAAACGGACAAATTGCTTTTTAATTTCAAAAGATGAATTAGATTCTCAACCTGAATTTAAACAAGCAATCCGCGAACTTGTTGACCTGCGTCTCATTCATCTTGTTGATGACAATACAAGTAAGGCTCCAAGTGATGGGAAGCGTTATGAAGCTTATATAATTGATGTTGGTTTATATGATAACCCTCGTCCCCGTGATTTTTTTCAAATAGAGCCAGGGAAAAGAGATGAAAAATCGCGGAGCGATGCGTTACGTGCATCCCCAGTTGTATCATTTGCTAAAGTTTCTGTCCAACCAGTTCCCAAAAATTGTAAAGATAATGGTAATCGAAAGACTGTCAAAAAAGTAGCTGAATGTCAGTCGAGACTTAGTCTTTCTTTTGAGTAATACTAATTGTGCTCGTTTCTTTGGTTTGAGTTAATGACAGTATCGCCCGCAATATATCGCTATTTTTTATTTTGTGCTACAATATAAACCGCTATGACTCAAAGCTTGATGGACAGCTACCACCGCCATATCGACTATATGCGCATTTCTGTCACTGACCTGTGTAATCTGCGCTGTATTTACTGCAACGCCAGCAGCATAGAACACCTTTCGCATGACGAAATTTTACGCTATGAAGAAATCGAGCGCGTGGTGCGTGTAGCTGCCAAACTGGGCGTCAGGAGCATCCGCCTTACCGGCGGTGAGCCTACCGTGCGCCCGTATTTTGTTGAGCTCGTAAAATTGATCAAGGCTATCCCCGGCATCGAAGATATTTCCATGACCACCAACGCTGTACTCCTGTCCAGAATGGCGCAGGAGATTAAAGATGCCGGTGTGAGCCGCGTCAACATCAGCCTCGACACTTTCAAGCCCGAGCGCTTTAAGCAAATATGCGGCGTGGGAAAGCTGGAGGATGTTCTGGCAGGCATCGAGGCAGCCAAAAGGGTAGGCCTCAACCCCGTTAAGACCAATACGGTCGTGCTGCGCGGCGTGAACGATGACGAAGTGGTGGATTTCGCCCGCAAGAGCGTTACCGACGGCTGGAATGTGCGCTACATAGAAGAGATGCCTCTGTCGGACAATGATAACGCCTGCAAAATGGTTTCCATCGATGAGATTAAAACTAAAATTGAAAAAGAGCTGGGTGTTCTCGAACCCAGTTGGCCTGGTAACGGGCATGGCCCTGCCAAATATTATCGCATTCCCGGCAGTTTGGGCACCATAGGGTTTATCGGGCCGGTAACGGATTGTTTCTGCGATACGTGCAACCGTTTCCGCCTTACCGCCGACGGCAAGCTTCGTCCCTGTCTTTTACGCGATGATGAGGTTGACCTGAAACCAGCTTTACGTAACAATGCCGGTGACGAGGAGCTTGAAAAGCTTATGCTCAAGACAGCTGCAATGAAACACGAGCGCCACCAACTGGCAGAAAACATTTCGCCGCAAGGCCGTAACATGCGCCAGATCGGCGGCTAATACCCCTCTTTTACCTCTCTGGTGAAAAGAGGGATTACCTCAACAGTTATGATATGCTTGCCACGATAACACAAAAGAGTTAATATCTCGCAAAACAGGTATGATTGCTGTTTCCGTTGATTATTCAAGGAGGTTGATATGTCTGAACTGACTCATGTCAATGCCGCCGGCGAGGCTCACATGGTAAATGTAGGAGCCAAGGCAGATACAGAACGCGAAGCCGTCGCTACAGGCGG
>CAYRSY010000010.1:15315-24561 GCA_964427105.1 uncultured Dehalococcoidales bacterium | reverse complement strand
GGAGAAAGGTCTCAGGGGAGAGACAGGAGTGTGGGTAAGCCATTAACCTGGCGCCACGCGCCAGAATAAGGATGATTCCCCCCGTCTGTAGCGGCACAGCATGCTGTGCCGCATGTTTCTGCTATTATCGCCGCATGATGTTGACTATCAGGGCGTCTGGAATATGCCCCTCTCTCATAAGAGGAATGCGATAAAGACCTCTTGCCCGCCGCTACAAAACCTGTGGTATTATATGTTTCCTTAACATTCCGACAACTGATAGCTGATAACTGATAACTGACAACTGATAGCTGACAGCTCCCGTTTATCCGGCCAACACGACAACAACTCCTCGCTTTCCCCACCCGCCCATGTTAAAATTTCCTTCCCTGGCTCCTTAACAACCGCATAATTCCCTCAATTATTGGAATTCCATTCGTTTTCCCCCGTGCCTGAAAACCCGAAAACAAATGGCTTAACCGGAGGATTTGAATATGCCTTCCGTGCCTGAGGCCGCAAAACGAAAACGGAAAACAGCAAAAATACACCAAAACAAATCGTGCCTGACGGAAGAACGAATGCCCGCCCGCCGGAACCGATGTTTATGCCTGAGCATCTGCTGTTCAAGGCTGAAATGGATTCGATTCGTTTCCTCGAAAGAAGGGGGTTGAAAAACGGAAACCAATCGCCGCTGATAGCTGCCAGCCGGATGCTCTGTACGGCATGTCTGACCTCCATCATGGAGCGTTGTCTTTTGCATAACATATTCCATACATGCTATAATGAAACATTAGTTCAAGTTTTGGCCGTGCAAGCTGCGTAGAATCTCCTCAGAGTTTCCTCATGACATCACTGACCCGAACTCAAACTAAAATTAGCATCTTTTGAGAGAGGTCATTTTTTGGATTTTCAAGACAAGACAATCGTATGTTCCGATTGCGGAACGGGTTTCACATTCACAGTTCAGGACCAGAGGTTTTTCAAGTCGAGAGGTTTCCGCGGCACCCCCAAGCGTTGTCCGGATTGCCGCAAAGCTCACACTAAGAGTGGTAGCCCAGTTTTAGTTAAACCTGTTGAGAGGGAATTTATTCCTGTGCAGGAAGAATCTTCTGCTGTTGAGGCATCTGAGGTTTTACCCTCAAACTTTGATTCTTTCGGTCTTACCCCAAACGTAATGACAGGCGTGCGCCTGTCGGGTTACACGGTTCCTACCCCTATACAGTCAAAGGCGCTTCCCCACGCGCTGGCAGGGAAAGACATTATCGGACTGGCTCAGACGGGAACCGGAAAAACTGCCGCTTTTGTGCTGCCCATGCTGCAGAAGCTGGGAATGCACAGGAGGGGCAATATACGCGCGCTGGTAATATCTCCCACGCGCGAGCTGGCTGAGCAAACCAACGAGTGCATTGCTTCACTGGGACGCAAAACCGGCATACGCGGTATCTCTGTTTACGGCGGAGTCGGCATGTACCAGCAGGTGCGCAATCTGCGTGACGGAGTCGATGTTGTGGTTGCCTGTCCCGGACGTTTGCTGGATCATGTGTGGCAGGGCAGCATCGATCTGGCTAATGTGGAACTGCTCGTTATCGATGAGGCAGACCGCATGTTCGACATGGGCTTTCTGCCGGATATCAAGAACATTATGAAATGCCTGCCTGAGAACCGTCAGACAATGCTCTTTTCCGCCACTATGCCGGCTGATGTCCGCAAGCTGGTTCAGGAATATCTGCATGATCCCGTTACCGTGCAGATAGGCCATGCCGCGCCGGCCAGCAGTGTTTCTCATGCGCTTTACCCTGTCAAGCAGCACCTGAAGAGCGCGCTTCTTCTTGAGTTGTTGCGCCAGGTAGAGACAGAGTCTGTGGTGATATTCACACGCACCAAGCACCGCGCTGAGCGTGTGGCGGATCAGCTTTGCAAGGCTGGTTTTAATGTTACTTCCTTGCAAGGCAACCTGGCACAGGCTCGTCGTCAGGCTGCTATAGAAAGTTTCCGCAGGGGCAAGGCCAAGATTATGGTGGCAACAGACATCGCAGCGCGAGGTATCGATGTCCTGCGCATATCGCATGTGATCAACTATGATATGCCTGATACTACCGATGCTTATACGCACCGCATTGGGCGCACTGGCCGTGTTGATAAGACCGGTGAAGCTTTTACTTTCGTAAGTCCTGAAGACGGTGAAATGGTACGCGCTGTCGAGCGTATTCTCAACAAAAAGATTGAAAGGCGTACATTGCCTGGGTTTGACTATACCACCGAAGCTCCTAAAATTGACACAGAGAGACGCCCGTCATCATATCCGGCTAATCGCCGCTTTGGACAGCAGCCATCTCCTTACCACCGGCCGTCCGGCGGCGCCAGAAGGCCGGTATTGTCCAGGGTCTCCTGAATCGGCATACCATCAATAGCATAATAAAAGAGAGGTCTTGAGACCTCTCTTTTATTAACCCTAGGGTAGATTATCTGCATGGCTGGGAAAGCAATAGTTTTATCTTTGCGATAAGATCATCAGGGTTGAAAGGTTTGCTCATATAGCTGTTGGCTCCAAGAGCCAGCACTTCATCGACAACGCGCTCTTTGGCGCTCAATACTATAACTGGCATATCTGAGAACTGCCGCAGACGGCGCAGCACTTCAAGCCCGTCTATTCCCGGCATTATAATATCCAGCAGCATGAGATCATGGTCAGCGGTTTTGGCTATCTCCAGCCCTTTTTCGCCGTCGCGAGAGCAAACCACGTCATAGCCCGATACTTTTAATTTCAAAGCGAGAAAGTTTACTATGCGTTCTTCATCGTCGATTAACAGAATGCGCGGTCTTTGCTCTTTGTTTTCTTGCAAACCCTCACACTTTCCTTCTCTGTTCAACCAAGGCAAGGGGTCTTGCAGGAGAAAGGGAAATCAATGCACATAGCCAGAGATTCTAGCAGAGATTGTCTTCCGCGTCATTACTTTTTTACCGCGAAACATTAAAAATATATGACATTTTTGAATATCGGAGAGTTTGGCTTGTGTTCAAACTCCGGCGAGAATGAAGTGAAATTTCTTGTTCTGCAAGGCTTCGGATTCATATGCTATTGGCAAAATCTCTTTGCTGCGCTATTATAGGACAGGTTTTTTGATGAACCTGAAAATCTGTGTGCGAAGGACGTTCGCAAGTCATTTTTTCTGCCCGGTTGTGTTACAATCTTCATAATCCAAATACGGGAGGTTTATTTTGCCTTCACTAGATGTTGTTAGTAATGTAGATATGCAGACGCTTGATAATGCTGTCAATAACGCGAAGCGTGAGATTGCCACGCGCTATGATTTCAGAAATGTGGCATCGGAAATTCTCTTGAACAAGAAAGAAAAACTGGTGCAAATATCTAGCGGTGATGAGATGAAAGTCAAAGCCGTTACCGATACTCTTATAGGTCAGTGTACCCGCCTTAAGATCGACCCTAAAATACTTGATATGCAAAAGATAGAACCTGCTGCGCAGGGGACAGCAAAACGGGATATCAAAATAAAAGAGGGGATATCCCGCGATACTGCCCAGAAGATTGTGAAATATATAAAGGCTAGCGGTCTCAAGGTACAGGCAGCTATCCAGGATGAACAAATACGTGTGACTGGCAAGCAGATAGATGATTTACAGGAAATTATGCGATTGTTGCGAGAACAGGATTATGATATACCTCTTCAATTCGTGAATATGAAGCGGTAACCGTTCTGGCATTCCGGCTCCGCCGTGTCAACCCGAATAATTAAACATAAGGATAGACAAGCGATGAGCAAAAAAGTGGTCATAATTGGTGGCGGTTTTGGTGGTTTGTCTGCGGCGCGGTCATTGAAAAAGACAGAAGCGGAAATCACTTTAATAGATAAAAACAGCCATCATCTTTTTTTACCCCTTTTGTATCAGGTTGCTTCTGCTGTTCTGTCTCCTTCTGATGTAGCAATCCCTATCCGTGAGATATTGCGCAAGCAAAAAAATGCACGTGTAGTTATGGATGAGGTTGAAAGTATTGACACAAAGGCCAGGATGGTCCATGCGCGCAATGGCACTTATGATTATGATTATTTAATTGTAGCAAGCGGGCTACGCAGTTCATATTTCAGCAGGGATGAATGGGAAGTTGTGGCTCCCAGTCTGAAGACACTTGAAGATGCCATCAGAATTCGTGAAAAAATGTTGTTGTCCCTGGAAAAAATCGAGCGAGTACATTCAATCGGCGACAGCAGCAATGATGTAGTTTTTGTGGTTGTTGGAGGAGGCCCGACAGGGGTGGAAGTTGCCGGAGCAATCGCCGGCATAAAGCGAAACACGCTCAAAGATTATAAAAGGATTGAGCCTTCATCTATAAAAATTATTTTGCTTGAAGCGTTGGATGGAATACTCGGCGGTTTTTCTTCTTCTTTAAGCAAAAAGGGACAAAAGGCGCTGGAAGATCTTGGGGTTGACGTAAGACTGAATGTTAAAATCACTGATGTTAATGCTGGCGGAATACGGACAGATCGCGGTTTTATTGAAACTGAAAATATAATCTGGGCGGCAGGGGCGCGTTCCCAGCCGCTTACTGAGTCAATCAGCGGCGGTATAGATAAAATCGGGCGTATCCTTGTAGATGCCTGCTGCAGTGTGCCGGAACATCCGGAAGTGTTTGTTATTGGAGATTCAGCGGTGTATAAATACGATGGCAAATCTTTGCCTTCGTTAGCTCCGGTAGCTATCCAGCAAGGCAAGTATGTTTCAGGTGTAATAAAAGGGGAATCGCGCGGAAAGACACGGCAACCATTCAAGTATAAAAACAAGGGGAGTATTGCAATAATCGGAAGGCACAAAGCGGTTTTGCAGTATGGCAGATTAGAGCTTTCCGGGTATTGGGCATGGCTTATCTGGATTGTATTACACCTTGCTGTAATTAGCAGGTTACGCAGTAAATGTATGATAGTGTTGAGATGGCTGTTTTATTACGTTACAGGGCGGCGTGGAGTAAGGATAATCACCTCGGGTTAATTAATTTATACTCTCTTTTCTCGAGTATTCTGATCTTATGGTCGCGAGACGTTCATTGCACAAAAATTATATAAAAATATTTATGTCTCATTTTAGTGAAAGTAATTAGTTTTGCCTGAATTCAGCGTTCCTCTAACTCGCCAAGTGGGGTGTTCTGTTCTAACCAGAGTTAGATTTCATCTTGATTAAACCCAAAATCAAACCTTCTGCTTATGCGAGCCATCATTTAGCGTGCCCATTTATCTTTTTAGCTTTATGTTTGTTGACTATAATCAGATATTCGTCTATATTTTGAATATGGCATATATATGCCGTATAATTAGTGTAACAAGCGTTTAAGCCGATAATAATAATTTTGTAAATGCCGTATATTCTAGAATGAAGTGCGGGGGTGTTTTTTTGTCTCGCTTTAGAATAGCCATTGACAATTAACGTTATTAAAACTGCCATATTTAGAGGACAGGCTTTAAATTTATGAAAATAGAAGAGTTCAGAAATCTCGCGGGAAATATAAAAACTCTCTACAAGCCAGAGGAGAGAGAGTTATACAGTCATGACATCGGTGATTTACCGCTGGTAATGACGAATGCGCTGTTTAAAACACTGCCTGACTTTGTAGTTCAACCTAAAAACACTGAAGAAATACAAACTATCGTAAAAATTGCGCGTGAACATAAAATTCCGGTTGTGTTGCGTGGGGCTGCTTCATGGGGGCTGGGTGGCGGGATTCCGACTAATGCAGGCATTGTTATCGATCTTTCTCCCTTGCGTAATATCGTCTCTATTGATGCTGCCAATAAGACGGTCAAGGTTGAAGCGGGCGCTCGCTGGAGCGAAATAGATATATTTGCGAGAAAAGAGGGACTCTGCCTTAAGGCGTATCCATCTTCCAAGTTTTCTACAGTAGGAGGCTGGATAGCAACCGGCGGGTATGGCATTAACAGCTACAAATATGGTCATGTTTCGAAACAGGTTATAGCTATGACTGTAGTGACGGGAAATGGGGATGTCCGGCAATTATCTCCTGCAGATAACGATTTTAAGTGTTTTGTTTCAACCGAAGGCACGTTTGGCATTATATCCGAGGTAACCCTCAGCTTGCGCAATATCCCTGGGGGGGCGTATTCGCATTTGTTTTATTTCCCCGACGATAAAGCAGCTTTTACATTTGTGCAGCGTTTCGTAACAAAAAATGATGCACAGAAGTATAAACCTGATTTCATCCGTTTTCTGGATGAGAATCATCTGTCTGATTTGAATGATATCCTGCGTGCGGATATTTACAAAAAGAGCGCTGCTGTATTGTTTGAATTTGACAGTAAAGCGGAAGAAGAACAATTCATGGCTTATGTGGCAAGCGAAAAAGGGGTTGAGGAAGCTCCGGATTATGCGGCCAGTTATCTCTGGAACGAGCGGTTATTCGGCATGAAGACGAAGCGATTAGGCCCTACTCTTTTGGCTAGTGAAGCTATCCTTCCCATTGAATCGTCGGCGACCTTTATTGAAAAAGCTAAGAAAGCAGGAGCTTTTTGGGGTGTCTTGGTCTGTATTGATTCATTCGTGCTTGATGATAAGCGCGCGCTTATCATGGCTACTTTTTTATGTGATTCCAGAAAATTAAAATACTATGCGAATTTGCCGTTAGTAGCTATGCTTACAAAAATTGCCGTAAGCTTGGGTGGGCGTCCTTATGGGCTTGGGATATGGAATGCTGCTTTTGAACGTAGTCTTTACGGCGAAACCCAGTCACAGGAGCTGAAAAGTTGTAAAGCTCGGCTGGATCCCGGTCATGTTTTAAACCAGGGGAAACCTTTCTCTCCTACATACGGGCGGCTGGCATCGTTGTTTTTCCATCCTGCTTTCTTCCTCCCTGCTGTGAGCTTTTTGCTTTTCGCGTCTCCTGTTTTGGGCAGAGTTGCTACCACTTTATTAGGAAGGGATAAAAAGGCTGGGACTCTGGATTATGAGTTAAGCCTGCACGCCTGTGCCAAATGCGGAAATTGTGTTACCGTGTGCCCTGCCTACCTTGTTACCCATGATGAGGCACTAACCGCCAAAGGAAAAATTGCTCTGGCCAAAAAGCTTCTGGATGACGAAGATTCTGTGACACAGGAAGAAGCACAAGGGGCTTTCTTATGTATGCATTGCAGAGCTTGTGAAGAGGTGTGCGAAACCAATCTTGAGTTGATGAAATTATGGGATGCTTTGGAAACAAAGCTTGAGCGCCAGTTTGGACGTCCTGATACACAGATAGCGGACTTTTTGAAAAAAGTCGAGGATAGCAAAGAGTATTGGGAGATGGTGGAGTTAAATAACCCACTTTAGGCACTGGATAATAAATAAAAACGGGGAAATACTATGCCAAAGAAATATCGTATCACGCCAAAGCCAACACCCTTGGGGCTGGATTATATTTTCAAATTCAAGATCACGCGGAGTGATAGTTGTATCAATTGCGGTAAATGTGCCAGGGTTTGTATTTATGAAGCGCATAAACGCAGGGAAGATGATCCGCGCAAGATGGCAGCTCCTAACACTGTGGTTTGCCGTAATTGTTTTCGTTGTATACAGGAATGCCCGAGGGGAGCTTTGGAAAAATCAATCGAGACAGATTTCGCCTCTACTGGCGGCGAATACTGGACTCCGGATATGCAACTGAGCCTCTGGAAACAGGCTGAAACAGGCAAGGTTCCTGTATCTGGCGCTGGATACAGGGGGCCGTTTACAGGTCCCGGATTTGACAGCATGTGGACCGATATGTCTGAGATTGTGCGTCCGACCCGTGACGGGATTAATGGACGGGAATATATCAGTACCGCCGTGGATCTGGGGCGTAAACTCAATCACCTGGATTTCGATTCTGATGGGCAGTTGATTTCAAAGCTTCCGGATAATGTTAATTTGCCGATACCTGTCCTGTTCGACGTCTCGGCTGATAATTTGTGCCACCAGAATATAAAAACCGCATTGGTTCAAGCGGCTGCTGAGATAAACACTTGCGTTATTTTACCGGCACATGAGATCCATTCCGATATTGAAAGATACAATGCGAATATAATTCCATTATTGATGCCTGCTGAAGTCGGCAGCTATGAAACAGTTTTAAGGAACTCACGTCTTGTAGCTATTGAATATGATGATTCTTTGCTTGGTGATTTTGTGCGTATCAAAAACAGTCTGAAAAAACAAACCCGAGCTGTGATTATTATTCGCATTAAGGCGGTTAAGAATATTGAAGATATCGCCGCCAAACTTGTGCATAGCGGCGCGGAGGTAATCCACATTGTATCAGATTACCGTAGCCGTGAGATAGACAATCCGGTGGGGACGGAACCTCGTTTTCTCAAAGATATAATACGGTCTGTTCATAAGCGGCTGGTGGAAGACCGTGTCCGCGATGAAGTTACTCTGGTTACTTCAGGGGGTATAGCCATGGCGGAACATGCGGCTAAAGCCATGTTATGCGGGGCTGATCTGGTGGCAATAGATATTCCTCTTATGATTGCTTTGGGCGCCAGAATTTACGAAGAGCCTGTGAAACGCCTGGTTTTACCTGATGGTTTGGATAAAGTTGGCACACAAATTCTCAAACAGCGTATCGTTAACCTTCTGGCAGCCTGGCATTCACAAATCTTGGAGGTTATGGGAGCTATGGGAATCCGTGAGGTCAGCCGCCTGCGGGGAGAGGCTGGACGGGCGATATTTTTTGAAGAGATCGAAAGAGATACTTTCGGGAAACTCTTTGGAATAAAAAAATGGAAGTAGAAAATCTATGATACCCTCAAGTGTACAAATTAAAAAAATGCCTTCCAGATTTAAGCATAATGTGCCGAAATACAAGATCACCCGTTCCGATGCCTGTATCGATTGTGGTATGTGTGCCCGATTATGTCCATACGGGGTCCATGAAAGGGTGGCGGGGCACAACAGGATTAGCCCTCCCATTGATTATAGGTGTATCGGGTTCGAATGTGAGGAAAAAGATTTCTGCTGCATTAAACATTGCTCGCAGGGGGCTCTAAGCCTGGCAATTAACCCCATGTATGCTACGTTGGGTGATCTACGTTGGACAGCGGATATAATCACGGGAACATGGATTATGGCGGAAACAGGTTATCCTCCTGAACGCACTGATCTGGAGTATAACACAGGTAATTCTGGCGGGGGGTTTGACAAACTGCGTTTCAAATTCCCTGAGAATCCTCCACCTGTGGAAAAATCTGAAATATCAATTTCGCTTCCGCTCAACCGTAGAAAAGACGG
>CAYRSY010000010.1:0-15215 GCA_964427105.1 uncultured Dehalococcoidales bacterium | reverse complement strand
AGTTCTTGAAAGAGGAAGGCATACGCGAGCATATGACGCTGATAGCTTCCGGTGGTATCCGGACGGCTCATGATGTAGCCAAGGCTATTTGTCTGGGAGCGGACGGGGTGGTAATTGGTACGGCTGAACTGGTTGCGCTGGAGTGTGTCCGCTGCGGCAATTGCGAATCAGGTCGTGGTTGCGCGCGTGGAATCGCTACCACGGATTCCAATTTGGCTGATCTCTTCGACGCCGAATGGGCTACACAGCGGCTGGTTAACATGTATCATGCCTGGACTGTTCAGTTGTTAGCCCTTCTCCAGCATTTCGGCTTGCGCGACATACGCGATCTGGTAGGACGAACCGATCTGCTCGAACACCTGGATTACGCCCAAAAAACGGATGGTGATCACAATGAATAATGCTGAAAGAATATTGTCTTCACGCTCCGGTTTAGAATGGGATATTTCTTCCTCTCGCAATTCTGAGGAAGAAGGTGGTTGCGGCGTCACCGGATTTATTTGTTCTATTCCCGTCACCGGAAAAAATATATTCGAACCCTCTGCGCAGATGCATAATCGTGGCAATGGAAAAGGTGGGGGGATTGCTGCTGTGGGTTTTATCCCTGAGGAGCTCGGTGTTTCCAGACAGATTCTGGATGACGATTATATGCTCCACATTGCTCTGCTGGATTGGATCGTGATGCGTGAGCTTGAAGACAATTACATAAAACCGTATTTCACGATTGATAAATTCGAAAAACTCGCTACGCTGGATGATTACCGTAGCATTGGGCTGGAAGTGAAGCCTCCAGAAGTAATGCGTTATTTTGTGAGGGTTAAAAAGGAGGTCCTCAGCAGGTTCATAGATGAGAACCAGCTAACTTCTATTACCATGCGAGAAGCTGAAGACGAATTTGTCTATCGAAACAGTTTCAAAATTAATATGCATTACTATGCTTCTTTGGGTGAGAAAAAAGCTTTTGTTTTGTCGCATGGCCGCAACATGATGATACTAAAAATTGTCGGTTATGCTGAAAATGTAGTGCGTTATTATAAGCTTGATGATTTTAAAGCTCATGTGTGGCTGGCTCATCAGCGTTATCCGACACGCGGGCGCGTCTGGCATCCGGGCGGATGCCATCCTTTCAGTGTTCTTAACGAGGCATTGGTGCACAACGGTGATTTCGCTAATTATCAATCTATTTATGAGTATTTAAAACAGCGCAATTACCTGCCTTTGTTTTTGACTGATACTGAAGAAGCGGCCCTCTTGCTTGACTTGTGGAACAGGGTTTATAACTATCCCATGGAATACCTTATCGAAGCTATGGCGCCGACTTCCGAGATGGACTTTGATATGTTGCCTGAGGACAAACAGGAAATTTACAAGGCTATTCATACCCATCATGTCCATGCGTCGCCTGACGGGCCGTGGTTTTTCATAATTGCCCGCAACGATGTGAAGAATCAGCAATTTCAATTGATTGGAATTACGGATACGGCTATGTTAAGGCCGCAGGTATTTGCCTTGCAGGAAGGCGAAGTGCAGGTTGGATTGATTTGTTCTGAAAAACAGGCTATTGATGCCACGCTTATTTCGCTGGCGCGGGAAGACAGGCGTTTTATTCCTGTTGCCGACAAGTATTGGAACGCTCGTGGTGGCAGTTATACCGATGGTGGTTCCTTTATATTCAGCCTGAAGGATGAGGCTTGTGATTTAGACGAAAAGCGCCTCATATGTACCGATAAATTCGGAAAAGTGATTGAAATAGCTGGCGGTGAGGTTATCTGCGATACTGTAAATACCCGCGAAAAAATAACGGAACAAGGCAGGGCTGTAGAGGCAGGTTTGCGAGGATTGCTGGCAGAAAAAGATGCTGATTTAGCTGCGGACAGGATTTTCAACTATGTTCGGGATGCCATGCCCAGCTTTGATGCTGGCAGTTTTCGATTTGTAATTGAGACCATAAAAGAGCTGGCATTGAAAAACGATGTTTTCAGGCATGCGGCGATTAACGGGTTGACATTGCTCTTTGACCGACGGTATCCCACAGGCAGTTTCAAGCGAAGTTCGGTGCTGAATGTTTTAAAAACAAACCTGGATGAGATATTGATGTCTATCCCTATGATATACGAAAACACTGTTTCTCATTATTGCCAGATTGATTATGCTTCCCGTAATACTATTAGAGCTCCTGAACAAGACGAACAGGCTTTAGTAATAAATGCAGAACACTTCGAGCCGGAAGGTGAAAACTGCGATGCTGTATTGATGGTAAAGGCTTATAAACTCGGGTGGAAGCATTTCATTGTCTATAAATACCGGGGGCAACGGTTTACAGGGTGTGGTTTTGGGCCGGAAACAAAGGGTGTCCGAATTGATGTTTATGGTTCATCCGGCGATTATCTGGCATCCGGAATTGACGGTATGGAGATATATGTGCACTCCAGTGCGCAGGATCAGCTGGGGCAGATTATGAAAGCGGGAAAGCTGGTTGTTTTCGGGGATGTGGGACAGACTTTTATGTATGGGGCGAAGGGTGGCGAAGTATATATCATGGGCAATGCTGCCGGGCGTCCGCTTATCAATGCGGTTGGTCACCCGCGCGTAGTTATCAATGGTACTGCTCTTGACTATCTGGGCGAGTCCTTTATGGCTGGAGATCCGGTTAACGGCGGCGGATTTGTTATCGTGAACGGCATTGGATTTGATGATATAGACGGATCAATTCGTGAATATGAAACACCTTATCCAGGTTCCAATATTTTCTCATTGGCTTCAGGCGGAGCTATTTACATACGTGATCCTCACCGCAAGTTGGTGGAGGAGCAGCTCAATGGCGGCGAATTTGATTTGATAACCGATGCGGATTGGGAATTGATAAAACCATATCTCATGGAAAATGAAAGGCTTTTTGGAATATCTATCGATAGGTTGATGATAGTTGATGGTTTGAAAAAATCTCCAAGGGATATTTATAGAAAGATAAAGCCGAAAAAGCCATTAAGCAAGCTGACGAGCAACTGGGATAAATCAGAACCGATAAATGAGTGATTCGCAAAGATTGATATGAACGTTTGTTTTAAATTTGGGCATATTCCCCCTCCTTGTAATAGGCTGAAATATATGTTGAGGCGCAGATTTGTTAAGCCTGATCCGCTTTTTGTGGCTGGGATATAGTATCTCCAAACCAGATGAAGAATATCTTATGAGGGAAGAATGCGGTGGTTAGCCGTGGAATATTACACTGGTTTGCTAACGGTTTGCTCAGGTATTGTTCTCTGGGAAAATATCATCTCAATATTCTTAAAAATGGCTGGATTTTCCGTATAAAACATCTTGACAGGCAGCATTGGCAAGTATAAGCTTATCTTTATAAGATAGACAGGTTAAGGTTTGATTCCGCACCAAGGAGAAAAATCCAAGATTTTGGTGCGGTGCTTGCTTTTACCTGTCAAGACAGAAAATTGAAGAAATATTATAAAAAGGTAGGGAAAAAGGAGGCGCGATGGTCCCAAAGAATCAACCAAATGAATCGGAGCAAACTGTCAAGGTAACTGCCGCAGGAGCGGCTCCAGGTCCCCAGGTAATGGTTAAACCGTTACCCCAGATCCTTGATGACATGGAAGTCAATATCAAGAAGGCTGAAGAAGCTGCTATAGCCGCTCGTGAGGCTTCTGCAGCTGCTGCTAAAGCTGCGAAAGAAGCAACTACCGCTGCAGAGAAAGCCGGGAAGGAAGCTACTGATGCAGCCGAGAAAGCTGCGAAAGAGGCTACTGCGGCTGCTTCTGCTGCTGCGGTGAGAGCAGAAGAAATAGCTAAAGCTGCGATTAAGGCTGCGGAACTAGCCACTCAAGAGGCTGCAAAAGCTGAAAAACAGGTTATTGAAGCAATCCGAAAAGCTGAAGAAGCTGCCAAGAAGGCCGAAGAGACTGCCCGCGCTGCCAAGTCTGCCGCTGAAGACGCGATCAGGCGTGCTGAAGAGGCAGTACTTCGCGCTGAAGCTGCTGCCAAGAGAGCTGAAGAGACCGCTCGCGCTGCCAAATATGCTGCTGAAGAAGCAACTGCCAAAGCGGAAGAGGCTGCTCTAGCCGCTAAGGAAGCGGCATTACTTGCCGCTAAGGCTTTTGAAGAAGCGGCTGCTCATGCTTATGATAATGCAATTGCAGCCAAAGCATCTGCTCTTGATGCTATCAAAGCCGCCAGCGCTGCTGGTAAGCTTGCAGAAGAAAAGGACAAGGGAGCCAAAGCCGCTGCGGCTAACGCGCTTTCGAAATTGACCGTTGAATCTGCTCAGGAAGCTGACGCAGCTGGACGTGAAGCCAAGAACGCGGCGTCATCCGCTTTCCGTTTGTCAGAGCAGCTTGCCCGCAAGGGTGATAATGCTGATATGGCTGGTGATGCCGCTATTGCTGCTGCTTCTCGGGTTTCAGGAATGCTGGCGGAAAAGGTTGACGAAGCCGGCAAAGATGCCAAAGAAGTAGCTGTAACTGCTGCTAAAGCCTCGCAGGATATCAGTAAAAAGGCTGAGGCGGCTGATATTGCCGGAGATAAGGCCTTAACTGAAGCGATGAAAGCTTTTACGGCTCAGGCGACAGTTAAGGCAGAAGAAGCAGCTTCAAAAGCTGAAGCTGCCGCAAAAGGAGCTAAAGAAGCCACCGAAGAAGCTGCCCGAAAGGCAGAAGCTGTAGCAAAGGGGGCCAAAGAAGCTGCCGAGACTGCTATGAGCGCTGCTCAAAGAGCAACTTCACGTGCTGAAGAAGCTGGCAGGGCGTCACGCGAAGCTACTGGGCGTGCTGAAGAAATAGCTTTGGCTGCGAAGAAAGCTGCAGAGGAAGCGCTGGCTAAGGCTGAAGAAGCTCTTATCAAGTCTATAATCAAGAGGTTGTCCAGTGGAACCTGGATTGCTGTGCTTATCCTGACAACATTAGGTATTATATTTGCATCAGTTTTGCTTTCCTTGTTCCTTATTGGGCTGGGATAAAAATTCTTCTTGGAAGATTAAAATGGGAGGTCACGCAAGCGACCTCCCATTTTTAGATTGAAAGATAAGCATGTAATTGTTATAATGTTCACGGTTGATTCAATGAGATTTAGCTTAATCCTCTTGCCCGATAGTGGCAGAGGTTTTCTTTAATCCCCGGAGGTTATTTGCATGGAAACACAATTACATAATGATGCCAGCTATCTGGAAGATATGAGGCATTCAGCTTCACATGTTCTGGCACAAGCTGTTTTGGCATGTTTTCCGAATGCGCGTCTGGGTATAGGCCCAGCCATTGAAAATGGATTTTATTACGATTTTGAACTCCCACGTGCCTTGACGCCAGAAGATTTACCTGTGATTACTGACCTTATGAAATCGATAATAGAACAAAATCTTTCTTTCACCCGCGAAGAAGTGAGTAAATCTGAAGCATGCAAAGTCATGGCTGATCAGCCATACAAGCTGGAACTTATTAATGCCCTTTCTGATGAAGAGACTATAAGCCTTTACAGACAAGGGGATTTTATAGATCTTTGCCGTGGCCCGCATGTGGCTTCTACCGGTGAAATAAAAGCTTTCAAATTGACCAGCATCGCCGGCGCTTATTGGCGTGGCGATGAAAAACGCCCTATGCTGCAAAGGATTTATGGCACAGCTTTTGCAACTCAGAGAGAACTGGATGATTATATTTGCCAGCAGGAAGAAGCTGCCAAGCGCGATCACCGAAAACTCGGGAAAGAATTGGAGATCTTTACTTTTGACGACGAAGTCGGTCCCGGTCTCCCCCTGTGGTTACCCAATGGGGCTGCCATGATAGAAGAGATTGAACAATTAGCCAAAGATGTTGAATTTAAGCATGGTTATTTACGCGTCAAGACTCCACATTTGACTAAAGAAACATTATTTCAGCGCAGCGGACATTTACCTTATTATGCCGATAGCATGTATCCTCCAATGGATCTGGAAGGTGTTCGCTATTATATTAAACCTATGAATTGTCCTATGCACCATAAGATCTTTTCCAGTAAACCGCGAAGTTATCGCGATCTTCCCTTGCGCCTTGCCGAATATGGGACTTGCTATCGTTACGAAAAATCCGGCGAGCTTTTCGGATTGATGCGGGTCCGTTCAATGCAGATGAATGATGCTCATATATATTGCTCGGAAAAGCAGTTTGAACAGGAATTTTTAGCTGTGATTAAACTGTATCTTGAGTATTTTACAATATTCGATATTTCCGAGTATGTCATGAGGCTCAGCACTCATTCAGCAGAGGGGCTGGGGAAAAAATATGTTGATAACGCTGCGCTATGGTTAAAGACAGAGGAAATGGTTCGTTCGGTTATGCAGCGGAACGATATCCCATACATTGAAACGCCTGATGAAGCTGCATTTTACGGGCCTAAAATAGATGTGCAGGTAAAAAGCGCTATAGGCAAAGAATTCACTTTGGCCACCAACCAGGTGGATTTTGCGCAGGCCGACAGGTTTGAACTCGAGTTTACAAACGAAGATGGCGGAAAAGAGCCTCCTCTTATTATCCACCGTGCTCCCCTGAGCACGCATGAGCGAATGGTTGGCTTTCTTTTGGAGCACTACGGAGGAGCTTTCCCTGTATGGTTAGCCCCTTTGCAGGTAGTAGTTATTCCTGTTACTGACGGGCATCTGGAATATGCTGATAAATTAACAAGAGAACTCTTGGATATCAATATACGAGTCAAGCTTGATTCTCGCTCGGATCGTATGAGCGCCAAGATACGAGAAGCCCAGATGGGCAAGGTTCCTTATATGCTGATTGTTGGTGACAAAGAGATGTCGGCTGGGACAGTGTCGGTGCGCTTGAGAAATGGTGAACAAAGAAATAATCAGGTATTTGAAGATTTCAAGCAGATTGTAAAAAGGGTCATTGTGGACAAAGCTAAAGATTTCGGGTTATAATATCTAGTTGTATTCTTTTTATTAACAGCATTGGTTACGTACGGAGGGCTATATCAGCATAATTAAAGAATTACGCGTTAATCAAATGATAAGGGGACGTGAAGTTCGCCTTGTCGGAGACAAAGGGGAACAGTTGGGCGTGATGCCTCTTTATCAAGCCCGTGAGGTTGCAGGGAAAGCAGGACTGGATTTGGTAGAGGTTGCTCCTAATGCTGTGCCACCTGTATGTCGTCTCATGGACTACGGCAAGTTTAAGTATGTTCAGACAAAGAAAGAACGCGAGGCCCGCAAAAGCCAAAAAACTGTACTTTTGAGAGAAGTGCGTTTACGTCCGAAAATTGGAGAGCATGATTTTGATGCGAAATCGCGCACTGCTCACAAACTTCTTGAAGACGGGGATAAAGTAAAAGTTACCATAATGTTTCGTGGACGGGAAAATACGCATCCGGAGCTTGGTATAAAATTGATACAACGTATGGCGCAATCCCTATCGGATGTGTCAACAGTTGAAAGGGAACCGGTGCGTGAAGGAGCCAGACTGCATGCTATTCTTGCTCCGTTGCCTTCTTTGAAGACCGCCAAGCCAAGAGAAGAAACAAACGAAGAAACAGGGGAGTTACAAGATGCCAAAGCTTAAAACGCACAAGGGTGCCCGCAACCGTTTCCATATTACCGGAACGGGCAAAATAATGCGCATGAAAGGCGGTAAAAGCCATCTGCGCCGCAATAAATCAGACAGAAGCAAAAGTTTATTTGATGAAATGATACCGTTGCATTCAAGTGATAGAGTGCGCATTCAGCGGCTCATCCCCAATGGTACAGGTTAGAGGAGGAATACTTTGTCTAGAGTTAAGAAGGGCGTTACAGCACGCCAGAGACATAAAAAAGTTTTGGACCTGATGAAGGGACAACGGGCGACCAGACATTCATTGTACAGACGGGCTCATGAGTCCATGTTGCATTCTATGAGCTATGCTTATGCTCACAGGCGGGAACGCAAGGGCGATATGCGGCGGCTCTGGATTATACGCATCAATGCAGCCTGCCAGGCTAACGGAATGAGTTACAGCCAGTTTATTGAGTTATTAAAGAAGTCCGATGTGGAATTAAACCGTAAAGTACTGGCAGATATGGCAGTTCGTCAGCCGGAGGCATTTGCTGACTTGGTGCGTCAGGGACAATCTGCTCAATAATATTGCTTGATACAATAAGAGGTAACCACTAACGTAAAGTGGTTACTCTTTTTATGATTTAATAGGAGGTTTATCAAATGAAAATGGTAGTCAAGAAGACATATTGTCCTGTGGATAAAAAATTAGTCAAACCTCAAGAGCAAAAAAATGGTGAAATCACCAAGTTGGTTTGCCCCAAATGTGCCAGTGTTCTCTATGTAAAAGAAGATTGGGGTTGGCGTTTCCCTAAAGCTGAGGTCGCTGTTAAAAAGTAAATGAGTCCAATTAGAGCGCAGTTCATAATTTGTTAATAAGCGCAACTGCGTATTGGTTATATTTTACAGGTAAGAGGGAGAATTCTCCCTCTTTTTTAGTTTGGAATATCACCAGATTCCTGGTATAAGAGCATAACGCTCTTGAGGATAATCTGTGAATTTGGATTTATACCACAAGTGATTGGAACGAGCTCTTGGTATTAAATTGGCTGCTGTCCAGATGGCGAATGCTAATCCTGGAAGTGACCAGGTAGCCAGTGCCCATCCGCACCAAATAACAATTTCTCCAAGATAGTTAGGGCTGGATACCCAGCGATAAAAGCCGCCATAAGGTATTTTATATCCGTTAGTATCTTTTTTACGCAAATCGCCGAGTATTTGGTCCGAATGGCGATTTATCATGAACCCTGCCACGAATAGCGTCATTCCCGTGATAAAACGCGGGTCCGATAGCCATGTGCTATCATAACCGCCGGATAAGCTGAAAAGAAAACGTCCATTAAGGTAAGCATTGATTCCGTTGAAGAAAAGCCCGAAAAAAACAATAAGGATTGGCATACGTTTACTCGGTCCGCGAAGCGTCAAAGGGTAGATAAAAGCTCGATGAACGTAATGGGCCTCCCACATTATTAAGAAGACTGCAGCGACTGATGAGTCTCGATGGTTTCCCAATATAAAAAAGAGGGCAAAAAGTACAGCCGAAGTGGATTCCATGATTATCCATCCCACCTTGTTGTTCAGTGTGTGCCCCCAGCCTTTGCGGGTGTGTCTTCCATAAGGTGCAGTAACGAAAAACAAGAGAATGAAGACAGCCGCAGCCAGTATCAGCCATGCGATTACTAACCCGTCCATCAACAGACGCTCGTTCATCGGAAACTTCCCGGCAATTGCCCGCAGTCGGCAAACCATGCGAGCGTATCCCGGATGGTCTGTTCAAGCGGTCTGGGATGATAATCCAGCTCCTTTTCAGCTTTTGAGTGGCTAATGAATTTATTAGAATTGATAGCAGTTATCGATGCTTTGGTATAAAGGGGGCGAATTCCCCTAATGTGCTCAACGGCGGTGGCTAAAGGAGCTGCTGCAGCAGCCAGCCACAACGGGCAAGTAAATCGGGGGGCACTGAATCCCATTTTTTGTGAAACCATGCATGCTATCTCTGATAGTGAGGCCCATGTGCCTCCCAGTATATATTTAGCCCCGCAATCTGCCAGCTTTTCAGCTTGCATCGCACCGGCAACTACATCGCGTACGTCTACCCAGTTAAATCCACCCTTTACAAGTACAGGGAGCTTTCTGGTTGCCATCAAAAGCAACATTTGCCCTTGATGTGAAGGCTGAAAATCGAAAGGGCCTATGATAGAAGTGGGGTTTATTATAATCGCATCCAATCCCTTTTTCAGAGCTCTCTGTATTTCGATCTCACCTGCTGCTTTGGAGCGATCATATGGCAGGTGCTTGTCACCAAGTGCGAGCGGGCTTAATTCAGTGATGGGAACGTCTATTGGCTTTTGTTTTATAGCATCAATAGAACTGAAATGAACCAGACGGCGTACGCCGTTTTTTAAACAGGCATTTGCAACTTTTTGTGTACCTATGGTATTGATGGCATGAAGCTCTGACCATCCGCTTGATTCGATTGATACTTCAGCTGCGAGATGATAAACGATTTCCGCTCCCTTGAAGACGGCATTTAACGAATTCTCATCAAGGATATCACCGTTAATTTTTTCAACATTGAGCATATCAAGAAACGAGACATTTCGGTGCGTCATAACACGGACTTGTCGGTCTTCTGCTAACAAACTGCGTACAAGGTTGTTACCGACATGTCCACTTGCGCCTGTTACGACGGTAATCATAAGGGTTGGACTTAAAGGTGAAGTATCTTACTGAGGAACAGTTTTGTTCTTTCGTGTTGAGGATTGGTGAAAAAAGTTTGCGGGCTGGCTTCTTCGAGAATCTGCCCTTCGTCCATGAAAATGATGCGACGGGCGGCGGCTCTGGCAAATCCCATTTCATGGGAAACTACAACCATGGTCATGCCTTCGTGAGCCAGATTTGTCATTACGTCCAGCACTTCTTTTATCATTTCAGGATCAAGGGCGCTGGTAGGTTCGTCGAAGAGCATAATCTTGGGATTCATGGCTAGCGCGCGCGCTATAGCAACCCGCTGTTGCTGTCCACCTGAAAGTTGTATGGGGAAAGCATCCGCCTTATCGGGGATGCCGACTTTCTTTAATAGCTTCCGGGCTATCTCTTCAGCTTCTGCTTTGCAGCGGTTGCGAACTACACATTGTGCCAGTGTAAGGTTTTGCATTACTGTAAGATGCGAAAAAAGGTTGAATTGTTGAAACACCATGCCGACCTCGCGACGTACGGCGTTGATGTTTTGCGCATTATCAAGAGTTATTCCGTCCACGATAATCTTGCCTGAATCATATTCTTCGAGTCTATTGATACAGCGCAGTAGCGTGGATTTGCCCGAGCCGGAAGGCCCGACGATCACCACGACTTCGCTTTCTTCGATATCAAGACTGACACCGCGTAAAGCTCGAATGCGGCCAAAGTGCTTTTGTGCGTTTTCTATATGAATGATAGGCGCCATGGATTACCTTTCAAAACGGCTTCTCTTCTCTAGCCATGAAACTAATCTGGAAGAGAACAGAGTCATGATAAGATACATTAAGGCGATGAATATCCATACCGGAATAGGGTTAAAATGAATGCTCATATGTTCATAGCCACGCCGGGTCATATCGGCGACGGCAACTGCGCTTACGAGGGAGGAATCTTTCAATAGAGACACGAATTCGTTACCTACAGGCGGAAGTACAACGCGAATAGCCTGAGGAAGAATAATATGACGCATGGCTTGAATATAGTTCATTCCAAGGCTGCGCGCTGCTTCCATTTGTCCTTTTGGAATGCTTTGAATACCAGCGCGGAAAATTTCACTCATATAAGCCCCGTAGCAGAAGGTGAGACCTATAATTGCGGTAACCACGGCATCGACACGGAAATTAGATAAAACGGCTACTCCCAGGCTATCGCCAATACTCTGAACGATAGACGGGAAAACGTAATACCATATGATTAACTGAACCAGCAAGGGAATCCCGCGGATAATCTCTACATACAGACTGGATAAACCGTGGAAAATAAAATTCTTGGACAACCTGCCTATGGCGCCGAACATGCCGACTATTAGCATCAGAATGTAGGAGACTATTGTGACGATAACAGTGATCTTGAGGCCGGGAACGATGAAAAAGAAAATATCTTTAAATTCATTCTGGGTGAAGACAAGAACCATGGCTAATGCAACAGCCAGCACTACCAGCCACCACCACGGGTCGTTTCGAGCGCTGGGCTCAGCCCCCGGGATGAAGGCTATTTTACGTTCTTCCTCTGTCGGTAGATCCGGTTTAGTGTTCAATTCGTTTTTTTAAAAGAAGAGGGCTTTACAAAGCCCTCTTCTTTTATTTCCTATTCTAGGTGGCAAGCCACTTCTGCACCAGCTCATCGTAAGTGCCATCAGCCTTTACGGCAGCTAGTCCTTCATTGATTTTTTCAAGTAGTTCGTCATTACCTTTAGCAACGGCAATGCCATAACTTTCGGTGGTGAGAGCGTCGCCGACGATTTTCAGTGAGTTGATATTTTTCTGGACATAACCATCGGCGATTGGTGTGTCGCAGATTACTGCATCAACTTGGCCGTTCAGCAGGTCTTGAATAGCCAAGCCAATCTGGCTGTAGGATTTAACTGTAGCTCCCTCTATTTCGTTGGCCAGACTGTCTCCGGTCGTCCCCTGTTGGGCTCCAAGTTTTTTGCCTTTAAGGCTATCGGCGCCTGTGATACTGGTATTATCCTTTTCAACAACAATCATCTGTCCTGCAATATAATATGGGTCGGAGAAGAGCATTTCTTCTGCGCGCTCAGGCTTAATAGTAATGGATGATATGGCTGCATCATAAGTGCCCTGTGCCATCCCAGCCAGCAATGCTTCCCAAGCTACATTTTGAAACGTGATCTTGATACCTGCCGCTTCGGCAATGGCATCCATCAGGTCAATATCGAACCCTACAATTGCATTATTGTCATCAACGTATTCAAATGGCGGCCATGTGGCATCGGTAGCGACGACATAATTGGTGCTTGTTCCGCCGCAGGCGGACAGAGACAGGGTTACCAGTACAAGGGCGAGAAGAACAGGAAATAAACGTTTCACCTTTTTGTATCCTCCTTCTATTAATCGCAATCTTAATTATACAAATCACATAAGTGCAAGTCTGTAATAACGTATGGGGAAAGATACTCATACGTCAGACTATTAAAAATTGAATGGCAAGAGTTTACACCATTTTTCATCAAAATGTCTATAGAAGAAGGCTCTCTAACTGGACAGTAAGTGCGGATATTTCGAAACTGGAGTGACCAGTATTTATAATTTCACTGAATTATTCTAGTGAAAGCGTTAGCTAAGATCGTCTGCGCATACGTTCTGAAAGCTGAACCAAGAGTTCCAGAACTTTTTCCGCTCCGTCTTCCGAAAGTCCTGCCAGACCGCAGCTTGGTGTGAGAAGACTCTGTTCTTTTAGCTGTTTGAAGCTCACCCCGTTTCGTGTGAAAGGAGCCATCGCTTCTTCCAGCCTGTCTTTGAGGCTTGAGATGTTCTCCTTGAGCAAGGCTTCCTCTGTGTTGGGCACTATTCCCCAGGCAATCGCTCCTCCGCGTGCTATCAGATCCCTGATCTCAGCGGGATACAATGCTAGCGAGTCGGCGAAGTTGTAAGCATCGAAACTGATGATATTAGCGCTGGTGCCCATAAGCACCGACCAGTCGGTGTTACCGCAGCAGTGAATGCCGCTTAGCCCGCTGATGCCGCCCAGTACTTCCTCCATGAGAATTTTTACTCTCTCCCTGGAGATAGTGAAAAAGGCTGAGCCGTAAGATGCCATCACTGGCTCATCTATAAAAACGATGGTGTTCTTGCTGACACGCCGTAGTTCTTTTTCTTCCCAGGAGGCTTTAAGGCGCAGCAGTCTGGCGGCTGCGTCGGAGAGAATATCGTCCTGCAATATTGTCTGTCTCTTTTCATCTTTGAGCATGACGCCGAACGACAAAGGCCCTGCAACCTGCCCTTTGGCGGCCGAAGACTTTAGTTTTCTCAGATTAAAAAATTCGTGAAACCCCGCGGCGTATTCTGGGCTTACAGGAAAGGTATTTATATCAGTTTCCAGATAGGCGGTGTAGAGTCGCTCCATTTGCGCATCAAAAGATAACCCATGACGTACGAAAGCACGGTCTTCGTGGATGTTTATGCCCGGGAACCCCTCGCTGAACTGCACGGTCATGTCTTCGGTAAAGGCGCGTTTGGGCAACTGAGGCCAACATGGTATTTCTCTAAGATATGTAGTCATAAGCTTGCAGGCGGCAACAGCATCTTTGTGAGGCATGCTGCCTATCATGGTTGGAGCCAGATTAAAACGCGTATCAATCATAGCTGTTTATTAAAGCACAAAAAGGTTTTTGTGTCATTCTGCAGGGTGTCTCGTCTAAAAACCGCATTTCGATGAGAAAGTGGCTATGCCTATCCGGTCTGTGTTATCCCGATTATGGCTGTCCCAGTTACTGTCTGTTCACCTTTTTCGTTCTCAACCCATATATCAATCGTAAGTGTTTTTTCACCATCTGATGATTTATCTCTGATAACCCCTCGGCATATCAGCGTGTCTCCGGGGTAATTCATTCCCTTGTAACTTACCTTGATTTTTTTGAGATAGTTCTTTTTTCCATACCAGTCAGAAAGCATCTGGCAGAGAAATGCTGTTGATAGCTGCCCATGCACAACTACTCCGGGCAGCCCGCGGTTAACTGCAAATACATTATCGTAATGGATGGGATTATAGTCTCCTGATGCTCCTGCCCACATAACCAGTTGCTGTGAGGTGGGGTGTTTCACCAGCATCGGGATTTCCGTCCCAGCAGCTATTTTATCGAAATCCAGTGCAGTCTTCATGTTTGGCTCTTGAGAATAGCCAGTTGCTTGCAGCGTGACACCAGCATACCTTTTTGGTTGTGTTGATCAAGCTCCAGCGTGATAAAAGTGGCCGGCGGGCGTTCTCTTACGGCAGAGACTTTTGCCGTGACAGTGATTATATCCCCGATTTTAACCGGACCGAAGCATTCCATTTCTGTGCTGCCGTGAAGCACGGCCTCAGGCAGACGGAGAAGCATCGAAATTACTTTTTCGAAGCCAAGTGTGAGGAGAAAAGACGGGGGTACTTCTGATTCCCTGCCGATCCATCGAGAATTTTCGTCTCCCACGGCTTCCACAAAATGCTGCACCATGGCGCTCTCAATGGGATAGGTAAGCGTTAACCATGGTTCGCCAACTCTGGCTTTAAGATTTTCAATTGAGATTTGTTCCATTAACGATATCCAGATAGTCGTAATCGATTAATCAGTCTAGCTGGAGTTCAATGTTTGTGTCAAGAAATTGTCGTTAGAACCTTCGAAAGAAAGTTTGAGGATAAAGGCCTTCGCGATGTTAAGAATGCTAAAACTTCCTATTTCCTGTGCTATAATTTCCAGCGGAGTGAATTGTTGGAGGTGTGCATGACAGACGGGAACAAAATTGCCGCGGACGGTGCACAGACAATCCAAAAGCCAGTTCAGCCGCTTGCAGTTCAAACTTTTAACCTTAGCAAGATATTCGGCAGTCTGGTGGCTGTTGATTGCATCAATCTTGAGATTAAAAAAGGCGAGCTTTTTGCATTTCTCGGCCCTAATGGAGCAGGCAAGACCACTACTATTAACATGTTATGTTGTTTGCTAAAACCTACTGGCGGCACAGCTTC
>CAYRSY010000009.1:4242-25919 GCA_964427105.1 uncultured Dehalococcoidales bacterium | reverse complement strand
GGCGGGCGAGAGAGTGAAAGGGAAAGAGCCCCAATCATAGGGAGAGATGATTAGATGATTTCCTCGCCCCTTGGGGGAGAGGATTAAGGTGAGGGGTAGTTCTTATCTCATCCTCCCATGCGACTTCCAGCATGACAACGGTGGGCGGGCGAATGGCTATTCGCCCTAATCATATTAAAGGAAGCGGTGATAATTATGCCTGCGCTCATGTCATCCGTCTGTTTTAGCCTCAAATCAGGCATTGTGTTATAATGCCTGCCATGAAGAAATTACTCTCCGGCAATGAAGCACTGGCGCTTGGCGCATATCACGCCGGACTGCGGGTTGCCGCAGCTTATCCCGGCACTCCCAGTACCGAAATACTGGAAAATCTGGCTAAATTCAAGGATATACATGCCGAGTGGTCGCCTAATGAAAAGGTGGCTATGGAGGTTGGGTTGGGGGCATGCTACGCAGGGGCGAGAACCTTGGTTTCCATGAAGCATGTGGGTTTGAATGTGGCGCTGGATCCTTTTATGGCGGCATCTGTAACGGGGGTGCGGGGCGGGTTGGTGGTTATAACGGCGGATGATCCGGGGATGCACAGTTCGCAGAATGAGCAGGATAACCGTAATCTGGCCAAATTTGCCAAGGTGCCACTGCTTGAGCCGTCCAATAGCCAGGAAGTCTATGATATGATGGCGGCGGCTTTTGAGATAAGCGAGCGTTTCGATACTCCTGTGCTGGTGCGTTCTACAACCCGCGTATCCCACGCCAAGAGCGTGGTGGATATAAAAGGCGAAAGGCCGGCAGATCTGCCGCAGACTGGCTTTACAAGAGACGCGGCCAAATTTGTCATGCTGCCGGTGAATGCGCGCCAGCGTCATCCTCTGGCGGAGGGGCGTCTGCTTAAACTGGTGGAGTTTTCCTCAAACACTCCTCTCAATCGGAAAATCGAAGGAAGCTGCAAACTGGGCGTAATTTCCAGCGGCGTCGCTTTCGAATACGCTTGCGAAGCGCTGCCGGAAGCCTCGTTCCTGAAGCTGGGAATGAGCTACCCCCTGCCTGAAAAACTTATCAGGGATTTCGCCGCTAAAGTAGAAAAACTGGTGGTCATAGAAGAACTTGATCCCTTCCTGGAAGAACAGATAAAAGCGATGGGCATTGCCGTCGAGGGTAAAAAATACATACCCGTGACCGGTGAGCTCAATCAGAATATCGTAAGGTCCGCCGCTGTGAAAGCGGGATGGATTCCTGCGTCTGAAAGCGGCTGTGAAGATAATCTTGTTGATGAATTGAAAATCCTGCCCAAACGCCCACCGCTGCTCTGTCCCGGCTGTCCTCATACGGGCATATTCTCCATTTTAAGCAACCTGGGTATCAGACGCGTAAATGAAAAATCGGGAAAACCCGGCCTGATAATAACCGGGGATATCGGATGCTACACGCTGGCGGCTTATCCTCCTTTATCGGCTATGGATACATGCGCCTGCATGGGGGCTGGCATTGGTCAGGCGCTGGGCATGGAAAAAGCAGGCGTCAAGGACAAGCTGGTAGCCGTGATAGGCGATTCGACCTTCCTGCATTCGGGTATTACCGGACTTCTGAACGCTGTGTACAACAAGTCCGCCATGACAATTATTGTTCTGGATAACCGCACAACTGCCATGACGGGGCATCAGCAGCATCCCGGTACGGGCTTTACGGCGCAAGGTGAACCTGCTCCTGCGGTTGATATTGCGGATCTGTCACGCAGCTGCGGAGCGAAAAATGTACAGGAAGTGAACGCCTTTGACCTGAAAGCCCTGCGTCTGGCTCTTAAAACCATGCTGGATACTCCCGAACTCGGCGTTCTTGTGGTGAAGGGGGCCTGCGCCGCTATTACACGCAGGCAGGGGGAAGCATTAACAACCGACTCCTCGAAATGCATCAAATGCGATATCTGCCTTAGCCTGGGCTGTTCCGCCATTCAGAAAGAAGACGGCAGAGTGTTTATAGACAGCCAGATGTGCATGGGGGCCGGGTGTACCCTGTGCCAGCAGCTCTGTCCGCAGAAAGCTATCGGTCTGCCCGCTGAAAAGGAGGCGGGAAATGGTTAAGATGAATATCCTTATCGCGGGCGTGGGCGGGCAGGGAGTGGTGCTGGCCAGCGATATACTGGGAGATGTGGCACTGGCGGGTGGTCTGGATGTTAAAAAGACGGATACGCTCGGCATGGCTCAACGGGGCGGAAGCGTTGTTACTTACCTGCGTATAGGCGAAAAGGTAGCTTCTCCCCTGATCGGCGAGTGTGAGGTTGACATAATGCTGGGGTTCGAAAAGGTTGAAGCCGCGCGCTGGACAGGATTCCTGAAACAGGGCGCCGTTGCTCTCGTAAATGATCTTGCCATTCCGCCGCTTTCCGTCAGCCTGGGAAGCGCTTCCTACCCTGATAATGACGCTATAGTACACATCCTGCGTCATCGCACGGAAAAGGTGTGGCTGATGGATGGTTCGGCTCAGGCAGCCGAGATAGGCAATCCCAAAGTGCTCAACATATTTATGCTGGGCGCATTCTCGGTGTTTATGCCGTTTGAAAATGACCTGTGGATTAAGGTCATATCGCAGCGCCTGCCATCCAAAATACTCGCTATAAATCTTACGGCCTTTGAAAAAGGCAGATGCGATATGCAGGAGAGACTGTCGGCCTCTCAAGGTGACGGTCTGCCCGCAAGTTCCTAGGGATCGGGCAGTATATTACTTGCTAATGTGAGGAATAATTATGGGCGAACAACAGCCACTGGATAAACGTTTTGCGGAAATCATGGAGAGGCATGATGAACCGGTCATGGCTTTTCTGGGTGTGAATATCATCGAGGCAAAGGCCGGATATGCCAGGCTTGGCCTGCAGATAAGGCCGGAACATTTGAATTTTCACGGAGTAGCCTTCGGCGGCATCATCATGTCGCTGGCGGACCAGGCTTTCGGCTATGCCGTCAATTCGCTGTCTTTTCCCAGCGTGGCAACGAATTTCAGTACCTCTTTTTTGAGCAGCGCGCGTGCCGGCGACAATCTCACAGCGGAATGCCGGGTTATACGTCACGGGCGGCGGGTCACTTTTGCCGAGGTCAGCATTACCAATCAGGACGGCAAATTGATCGCACGGAGCAACGGCTCCACCATATCGGTTGACAGGGAATAATATACGCAAAACAATCCTGCGAAGAATTACTCTTGTGTTTGCTTTCGTTTCGTTCCCTCGAATGGACCTTAAACGAAAAACCAGCGGTATTGGTACAGCCGCGCGGTTTGTTGACAAAGAAGAAATGCCGTGTTACAATGCCCCATCGTATTGGATGATGTATGAACAGTCCGGGTTTTAAGATGGTATATTTTAACTTCACATTTACCCGGCGCATGCGGATGCGCTCGGGGGTGTTGTACTCTAAAGAATAAAAGACTGAAAGAATAGCCGGTAATAAGAGTACCTCCCGAAAGGGAGGTTTTCTATTATATGGAGAGTGGCATAAAGAGATGGTAGCAGCAGCAACGTTGCCGGAATTGATACAGGAGAATAGCCGCAAATGGCCGGATGTGCCAGCCATTTGCATGAAAAAGCTGGGTATCTGGCAGCGTTATGCCTGGAATGAGTATTATCAGAATATAAAATGTTTTTCCCTCGGTATGATCAGCCTCGGGCTGATGCCGGGAGATGTGGTCGCCATAATCGGCGATAACGAACCGGAATGGTTCTGGGGCGAGTTCGGGGTACAGGCTGCCGGTGGTATTGCTACCGGCATTTTCGTTGATTCAGTTCTTACCGAGGTTGAGCATATAGCCAGCCATTCAGGTGCGCGTTTTGCGCTGGTGAATGACCAGGAACAGGCTGACAAATTCCTGGAGCTGAGAGAGAAATTACCCGGGATAGAACGCATTATCTACTGGGATCCCAAGGGCCTCAAGAATTATGATGAGCCTTTGCTGCTCTCTTTCAACGATGTATTGAAGGCCGGCGCCGAATATGAAAAAAGCCACCCGGGTTTATTCGAGGAGAATATCTCAAAAATCAAGCCTGATGACATCGCCTTTATTTATTACACCTCCGGTACTACCGGCCTTCCAAAGGGGGCACGCCTCTCTCACAGGGCTCTGATTACTACGGCAGGGGCTTTTCTTGATCGCTTTCCTCTTACTGAGAAGGACGATCTTATCTCCAACTTTCCGGCGGCCTGGGTGGGTGACAGTTTTTTTGCTACGGTGCCGCATCTTTTATCCGGCGCACGCCTCAACTTTCCTGAAGAACCGGAGACTATTGCCGAAGATACCCGCGAGGTCGGGCCGAATTTCGTCATCTACGGGCCGCGCCAGTGGGAGAGTCTGGTTAGCGATATCCAGATAAAAATGATAGATGCTCATCCTTTCAAGCGTTTCGTTTATCATCTTTTCATGCCTGTGGGTTATAAGATAGCCGATATAAAGCTGGCGGGGAAAATCCCTAACCTGTTCTGGAAGGGGCTGCACCGCATAGCTGATGCGTTGTTGTTCCATCCCCTAAAGGATCAACTGGGACTGTCGCGTGTCCGTTTTGCTGTTACAGGTAGTTCTGTGTTGAGCCTGGATACTTTTCGTCTTATTCATGCTATTGGCATCGAACTAAGGCAAAACTATGCCAGCACCGAAGCGGGCTACATCTCATCGCATGGGGGAGGAGAAATACGCTTCGAGAGTGTGGGGCGGCCTGTGCGTGGTACGGAGATAAGGCTGACGGATGGAGGAGAGCTTCTGGTGCGGAGCAACTCAATGTTCAGCGGCTATCACAAGAACCCTGAAAAAACGGACGGGGTGGTTAGGGGCGGGTGGTGTCATACCGGTGATGCCGTGAATATAGATGAGTACGGGCATATCATTTTCCTTGACAGGCTGGAGCATATGGGGGAACTTTCATCGGGTATCAAGTATGCCCCGCAATATATAGAAAGCCGTTTGCGCTTTAGTCCTTATATAAAAGATGCCATGGTGGTAGGCGGCCGTGAACGCGATTATGTTTCGGCGATAATCAATATGGATTTCGCGCAGGTGGGGAAATGGGCAGAACGTAACCATATAGCCTATACCACCTTCGTTGACCTTTCACAGAAAAAAGAAGTGGCTGAGCTTATTCAAAAGGATCTTATGCGGGTCAACCGTTTCTTACCTTCCCTGTCCCGTGCGCGTCGTTTTGTGCTGCTTCATAAAGAGTTTGATCCTGACGAAGCTGAATTAACGCGAACACGCAAACTCAGGCGCGAGTTTATGGAAAAACGTTACAGCGAATTGATAGAAAGTATGTACAACGCCAGCGCCGAGGTAAAGGTTGAAGCCCCTGTGACCTATCGCGACGGGCGGCGGGGGGTGGTGACTACGAGCATCAAAGTAAGGGAGGTACCCGAGGAATAGCATGGCTGAACTCTTGCAGTATGTCATCACAGGCATCACGGTAGGCATGGTTTATTCGCTAATCGCGCTGGGTTTTGTTCTCATATGGAAATCGAGCGGGGTATCAAACCTGGCTCTCGGTCAAATGGTTTTGCTTTTTTCCTGGTTTGCTTATGGTCTGCTGGCTCAGGTGGGCATGCCTGTGTGGCTAGGCCTTATCTGCACGGTATTGCTGGCAATGGCTCTGGGATGGCTTATCGAACGTATTGTTCTGCGGCCTCTTATAGCCCAGCCTATCCTGTCGCTTATCACCGTTACCATGGGGTTGTCATTTTTTCTACAGGGAGTAGTTTATTTCATCTGGCCGATGAGTTTGGCCAGCCTGCCCCAGATATTTCCCAGTGATCCGGTGCATATTGGTTCAGCGGTGGTATCCCAGCAATACCTGTGGGCAGCCGCTATCGCTCTGATACTTTTCATCGGCCTGAGCCTTTATTTTAAATATAGCCGCACTGGTATTGTTATGCGTGCCACTGCCGACGATCAATTGGCAGTGCAGGCATGCGGAATCCCTGTAACCAAAATATTTTCCCGTTCGTGGATGCTGGCTTGCGCGCTGGCCGCAATCGGCGGGATGTTGATGTCCAGCATTGGCGGCATCACATACGGACTGGTGGAAACCGGACTTAAGGCCTTTTCCGTGGTGATACTCGGAGGGCTGGACTCATTCCTCGGCGCTATGATAGCAGGGCCTGTTATAGGCCTGGCTGAAACAGTCGGCGGCGGTTATCTTACGCCACTCACATGGCAGGGTGTCAGAGAGGTTATTCCTTTTGTTGTAATCATTATCGTGATGTTCATCAAACCGTACGGCCTCTTCGGCGAAGAGCGCATAGAGAGGATATAACATGGATCTGCCTGCTGGAGTACGCAATTTCACCTATAAACAGGATATGGCCATCTTCAGAACCAAAACGCATTGGGCAATGCTGGCGGGGTTGTTTGTCATTTTGCTGGCAGCGCCTCTTTTCCTAGGGAATTATCATCTGAACATCATTAATCTGATACTTATTACTATTATCGCTGCCACCGGCCTTAATATTCTGACAGGTTATTGCGGACAGCTTTCTATTGGACACGCGGGTTTTATCGCAGTCGGCGCTTATACTTCGGCTATTCTGACAGCCCGCTTCAATATGCCGTTTCTGGTCGGCTTACTCGCCGGAGGTATGGCGGCGGGACTGGTAGGCATTGTTTTCGGCCTGCCGTCGCTCAGGGTAAAAGGTTTCTATCTTGCCATAAGCACTATCGCTGCGCAGTATATAATCAAATGGGTATTTGACCACTGGACAGCGGCAACCGGCGGATTTAACGGCATGTCGGTACCGCAGGCGGAAATTTTCGGATTTACCTTCGGCAGCAAGGCCAGCCAGTTTTATCTGGTGCTGGGGATTGCCGTCATAGCGATATATGCGGCTAAAAACCTGGCGCGTACGCGCGTGGGCAGGGCTTTCGTAGCCATACGCGATAATGACCTGGCTGCTGAGGTTATGGGTATCAATCTTTTCTCCTACAAGCTGCTGGCATTTTTTATCGGCTGCTTTTTTGCGGGCATTGCGGGAGCCCTGTTAGGGCATGTTTATTATAATTTTATCAGTACGGAAAGCTTCTCTTTCAATGATTCCGTTCTCTATATCGGCATGATTATTATCGGCGGCATGGGAAGTACTGTCGGGCCGATTTTCGGTGTTGTCTTTATCCGTTTGCTTCAGGTGGGTGTGACCAACTTTTCTCCGGCAGTTCAATCTGCCATGCCTTTTTTGCCCAGTGGCTTTACTGCAGGCTTGGCCCCCATGTTATTCGGCATTATTATAATTGTCTTTTTGATATTTGAGCCAAGGGGTTTGGCACACCGCTGGGAGCTTTTTAAGAAATCGTATCGCATCTGGCCGTTCTCGTATTAGGGTATGAGCGGGAGTATATCCCGATAATTTTTCATACTAAAAAGGAGGGAAGATGTCCGATTTATCAATTAGCCGAAGAGATTTTCTCAAGGCAGCGGGAATGTTTGGGCTGGCTGCAGCGGCTGGCGGCAGTATTCTGCCTGTGGCAGGATGCGGCAACAATTCTAATGATGGGCAGAAACTCAAAATCGGTATGATGACACCGAGCTCCGGACCGGTAGCCGATAAAGGCATACCAGGGCGTGATGGATTACTTGATTGCGTGGAGTACATCAATACCGAACTGGGTGGAGTGAACGGCTATCAGATAGAACCTGTTTATCGTGACAGTGCCTATGATGCGCCTACAGTTGTTTCAATTGTGAATGACTTCATGAATCAGGGCTGCATAATGTTTACGGCGCATGCTTCAACTGAAATGAACTATGCCAAAGACTCTGCCAACCGTGCGGAATTCCCCGGACTGGCGACATTTACCTCTCCTGTAATCTACCGTCCTCCGCAGCATATCTACGGACAGATGCCGGACTATGGCGATGACTGGCAGGCTTTCAGCAATTACTATTTGCAGAACATCTGGGAGGGAAGCGGCAAGCCTAAAATGGCGTTACTTCTTTTAAACAATGCCACCGGTAAAGGTGCCAAGGATGCTGCGACTGCTTTGGCTGAAAGTATGGGGATAGAGATAGTAGCAGCGGAAGAACACGCCGCCAGCACAATATCGGAGATGGAGAGCCTGACACGCGTGAAGGCAAAGAATCCGGATGTCATTTTTATATCAAGCACACCTGGCCCAACCTCCGTTATCATGAAGAATTTGCACGATCTTGGCATGTACCCGGGTATTACAGTGGGGAGTGCTCATGCAGGCTTCACAAAGGCGCTTATAGATCTTGCAGGGGCCGACATTGTTGAAGGTGTTTACGGCGTTTTCCCGACTATGAACTGGTATGATGACGTTCCGGGTATTGCCAAGGCTACGGAGTATTGCCAGAAGAATAATCCTATACATTACGGCAATATGGATTATCTGGGAACATGGTCAACCATGCTGGTAGTGTCTGCCATACTTAAAAAGGCGCTTGACAGTACCAGCTTCGAGGTGCTCTCAAAAGGAAATGTTGAATCGTGGCGCGCTGTCGAGAAAAACGGTATCCAGAAGCTGTCGGGATACGATGTAGAAGGTATCACCGCGCCAGTGAGCTATACGGAAGGCGATAATCGTCTGGATAAATCCCTTAAACTTTATCGCGTAACCGATAGTGAGATTGTTTCTATCAGCGACTGGATAGAAGTTCCGCCTATCAAATATGAAGAGTATTCATGGTGGGGCTAGATAGCTAGTATTCTTAAATATTATCGAAGGGGCGGGCTTATGACCGCCCCTTTTCCCTTTGATGTTCTTGAAAGCTAGATTTAAGTATCTTGAATTGCTATAATCTGGCATTACTATGTTGCGGAGGTAGCGAAAGATGTCAAATGCCGGAATGAGCCGCAGGGATTTTCTTAAAGCGGCTGGCACGTTGGGGTTGGTAGTAACAGCGAGCGGAAGCATACTGCCTGCGGCGGGATGCGGCGGTAATTCCAGTAATGGACAGACGTTAAAAATAGGCATGATGTCGGGGCGCACCGGACCTGTGGCTGACAAGGGAGGCCCCGGGCATGATGGGCTTGTAGATTGTGTGGAGTATATCAATACCGAACTGGGCGGGGTGGGAGGCTATCAGTTAGAGGTTGTTTATCGTGACAGTGCCTATGATGCGCCTACAGTTGTTTCAATTGTGAATGATTTTATGAATCAGGGGTGCATTATTTTCAATACACACTCCTCGACAGAAATGAACTATGCCAAAGACTCTGCCAACCGTGCGGAATTCCCGGGGTTGGCAACGTTTACCTCTCCTGTAATCTACCGTCCGCCGCAGCATATCTACGGACAGATGCCGGACTATGGGGATGACTGGCAGGCTTTCAGTCGATACTATATGGAAAACATCTGGAAGGGCAGCGGCAAGCCTAAAATGGCGTTACTTCTTTTAAACAATGCCACCGGCAAAGGTGCCAAGGATGCGGCTACGGCACTGTCTGATAGCATGGGAATAGAGATAGTGGCTACAGAAGAGCATGCGGCCAGTACGATATCGGAGATGGAGAGCCTGACACGTGTGAAGAGCTACAACCCCGATGTTCTATTTATATCCAGCACCCCGGCTCCAACTTCTGTTATCATGAAGAATTTGCACGATATGGATATGTATCCCGGCATTACCGTGGGATGTGCGCATGCCAGTTTCACCAAAACGTTAATAGACATGGCCGGCGCCGACATAATGGAGGGCGTTTACGGTGTTTTTCCGACAGTGACATGGAATGATAATGTTCCCGGGATCGCCAAGGCGGCGGAATATTGCCAGAAAAATAATCCGCTGGACTATGGCAATATGGATTATCTTTCGTCGTGGTCGTCTGCGCTTATTATGGCTGAGATACTGAGAACCGCGCTCAAGACGACCAGTTTCGATGTGCTCGCGAAGGGCGATGTTGAATCGTGGCGCGCGGTGGAAAAGAACGGCATAAAGAAGCTTGCCGGTTATGATGTAGAAGGTATCACCGCACCAGTGAATTATATTGATGGCGATAATCGTCTGGATAAATACCTCAAGTTGTATCGTGTGGTTGACGGAACTATAACTGCTATCAGCGATTGGGTTGAGGCTCCGCTTATTAAATACGAAGAATATTCCTGGTGGGGATAAATCTAGGCATTTTGTGATTGTGTGGTAAATGCTCAAACTTAACAATATAGAAGTAACGTATCTCAATGTTATCCGCGTGCTGCACGGGGTATCTCTCAGCATCGAAGATGGTACCATCGTAGCCTTGCTGGGCGCCAACGGTGCGGGCAAGAGCACGACTCTTAAAGCTATTTCAGGACTGCTGCATGTTGAAGAGGGTGAAGTTACCGACGGCAGCATTGAATGGAATGATGTGAGAATCGACAAAAAAGGCGCGGAAGAGATAGGTAAGGTAGGCATCGTGCAGGCCCTCGAGGGACGCCGTGTTTTCGGACATCTTACCGTAGAAGAAAACCTGATGGTGGGTTCTTTTAACCGCAAAGATAAAGCTGCGATCAAGAATGATATCGAAATGGTTTATGAGTATTTTCCCCGGCTCAAGACTCTGCGGCGCAATATCGGAGGGTATCTATCCGGCGGCGAACAGCAGATGCTGGTAATAGGGCGTGCCATGATGGCGCGGCCCAATCTGATGATGCTGGACGAACCATCGCTGGGCTTGGCGCCGCTGATGGTGGAGGAAATATTCGATATAATCCGGCGCTTTAATAATGAACAGAAAACTTCGGTGTTGCTGGTGGAGCAGAATGTGCGTGTGGCTCTGGGCATTGCCCATTACGGCTACGTCATGGAAAACGGGCGTATTGTTCTGGATGGCACCTCCGATTTTCTTCAGAATAATGAAGACGTCAAGGAATTTTATCTCGGCCTTTCTGCCATGGGAACCAAGAAGAGTTATCGCGATGTAAAACATTACAAGAGACGCAAGAGATGGCTATGAATTCAAAATCAGAGGGACTATTCTTCGACATACTGGAGACAATGCCTGCCGAGGCTCGCCTGAAGTATCAGCAAACTGCTTTATCCGTTACGGTTGCGGGAGCCTATGCCAATTCTGTCTCCGCCAGGGAAATAATGGACAGAGCCGGCGTTAAACCTCATGAGATTCAAACTCTTGGCGACCTGCAAAAATTGCCTGTTATCCGCAAGAACGATCTGATTGAACTTGAGAAGCAGCGCTTGTTCGGCGGTTTTCTTACTATTCCGGTTGAAGATGTAGCCCGTGTATTCATATCGCCCGGTCCGATTTATGAACCGCTGCAAGGTGAGAATATAAAATGGTTTGCCAAATCCTTCTGGGCGGCGGGTTTTCGCAAGGGAGATATAGCGCTTAATACCTTTACCTATCACATGTCTCCCGCCGGTATTCTGTTTCATGAAGCCATATGTGATTGCGGGGCGACTGCTGTGCCCATGGGAACAGGCAACAGCGAGATACTTATACGCACCATGCTGGATCTGAAAGCCACCGCTTTCGTGGGTACACCGAGTTATCTGTTGAGCGTAATTAAAAAGGCGGAAGAGCTTGGACATCAATGGCAGTCATTCAACATAAAGAAGGCCTGGTTCACAGGGGAAATGTTGACGCCTGTCATGCGCCAGACGCTTGAAAACGACTATAGCATCGATACATACCAGGCCTATGCCGTCAGCGAGCCTGGAGGGGCGGTGGCGTATGAATGCAACCGGAAGAACGGCCTGCATTTTATGGACGAATACATCATCGAGATTGTCGATCCGGCGACGGGAAAGCAGCTCGGCGCGGGCGAGGTGGGAGAAGTGGTGGTGACGCCTGTGCATAATCCGGCATGGGGGCTTATCCGCTTTGGTACGGGCGATCTCTCTTCGTATGTTGAAGGCTCATGTCCCTGCGGAAGAACGGCTCCGCGGCTGACCGGAATACTGGGCAGGGTGGGAGACTCCGTCAAGGTTAGAGGATTATTCGTGGTAGGCAAGCAGGCCGCCGGTATTTTTTCTCAATTTGCCGAAATTGCCAGAGCGCAGGTAGTGGTTGAGCGTCCGAGGCAGCGAGACGAGATGGCCTTTAAAATCGAGCTTAAATCTGAAGAATGCGATAAAGATTCACTCTCGGCGGAGATTTCTAAAAAGTTCCAGAGCCTTTGCCTGCTGCGGCCTGACAGAATCGAATTTGTGGCGGCGGGGACTATCGGGGAGGGGGGAAAAGCGGTAGTCGATTTGAGGAAGTGGGTTTAAAATCGAGGTATCGGAAAGTCCAGACAGGCCGACAGCGGTATATATAAGCTGTTGTTGCTATTTTTAGCAGTAAGTTTCAAACATCACGGTATCTTCAATGGGTTTTCTCAAGGTTTTGTGACGCTCGGAACTCAAGAAGCCATCAGAGGGATATCCCAGTATCAGCAATGCGGTTGGTTCGACATATTCGGGTATGTCAAATTCCTTTCTTATGATTTGCGGATCGAACAGTCCTACCATTACGCTTCCGATATTCATCTCTCTTGCTGCCAGCATCATGTGGTCGCAGATAATTCCGATGTCCAGGTCCCCCGAACATTTTCCGTCAAACGGCCGAACCAGAGCATTTCTTCTGTCCTGGCATACAATTAGGACACATTGAGACCCGAAGGTTTGATACGCTTTTTGAACTCTGAGAATATTACCCGGATTTTGAACGACGATAATCCTCTGTGGCTGCCTGTTGCAGGCGGTCGGCGCCACGCGTCCGGCAGCTAAAATTCGGGCGAGGTCTTCCTTATTTATCTGTTCGGATGTAAATCCACGCGTGGTACAGCGTTCTTTGGCTAATTCCAGAAAGTCCATTTGTTTACTTTTTGTCGCCTAGGTAGGCTGAAATAACGGCGGGGTTGTTCTTGATTTCCTCGGGTGTGCCTTCAGCGATCTTGCGCCCGAAATCAAGTACCACGATGCGGTCAGCCAGGTCCATCACCACTCCCATGTCATGCTCGATGAGTATGATGCTTTTTATGCCGTCACGCAGAACGGGGGTGTCGGGATAGGTTTCGCCCTGGCCTTCGAAAATATCCACGATAAAACGGGCGATATCCTCTTTTTCTTCCAGATTCATGCCGGCCATAGGTTCATCCAGCAGCAACACTTTGGGTTCGAGCGCCAGCGCTCTTCCCAGTTCAACCCGCTTTCTCATGCCGTAGGGCAAAGTCCCCACGGTTTTTTTACGGATAGATTCTATCTCCAGAAAGTCGATAATATCTTCCACTGTGCGGCGGTGGCGTATTTCCTCGCGGTGCGCCGGGCCGAAGTAAAGCGCTCCGGCCAGAAAATTCTGTTTCATCAAGACGTGCCGCGCCGCCATAAGGTTGTCCAGCGTGGAAAGCCCCGTATAGAGTTCGATGTTCTGGAAGGTGCGCGCAAGCCCCATTTTGGCTATGGAATCAGGGCGTTTGCGCGTGATGCGCTGGTCATGATAGAAAATTTCACCTTTCTGGGGGCGGTAGAATCCGCTGATGCAATTCAGAAGGCATGTTTTGCCTGCGCCGTTAGGCCCTATGATAGCCAGAATTTCATTCTCTTTGACGTCCACGCTGATGTCTGTAAGGGCTTTGACTCCGCCAAAAGAAAGAGACAGTTTTTCGACACGTATGATGACAGTGCCAATCGGTTTGTTCCCGGGGGGATTATTCTCAAGCGTTTCTGTGCTAGTCAATCTGTTCCTCCGCCTCAAGCTTCGATTTGTATTCAGCCACTTGCCGACAGGTTTCGGCAGCGCAGGCAGAAACGCAATTTTTATTATCATCGCCTGAAGGCAGCGGCACGCCGGTGCATTTCACCTGACCGTCTTTGTATATTATTATAGTGACCTCTTTGCCGCAGGAGTCACACAATATTGTCGTTGCAGTTAATTGCCAGTTTGCCATGCCTGTCCATCAATAAAAAGAATGACTAATCTTACTATGTGTACGGCAATAATTCAAACGGAATTGAAGCAGATGCTTCCGTATAGACCGGAGCGATTTTATTGCATTTGTGCTATGACTTGAAGGCGGAACTGCGCGCTGCCTTTTATAAAGTCGTAAGGATTTTCAGGGATAAGTTTTTCAGTCAGGTCTATCCTCAGATTTGAGCTTGCGTCCGATCTCGAAGGCTGTCGCCAGTACTTCCCCGAAAGACAGATATTGCGAGGCTTTGCCGCCGCTATATATAAAGGGCTTGATTTTATCCACATCAGGCTCCCCGTCGGTCAGACACTCGGGGCTTGTATATGTTTCTATTATTTCACCGACGACGAGGACGTGGCTGCCGAGGTCAAGTGTGTGAACGACTTTGCATTCCAGATTGACGGGGCACTGTTTTATCATGGGGGCATTGCCGAGCGTGCCGTAGAAGATATCAAAGCCGCAGGTTTTCCCCTTATCTGTGTTTGCGCCTGAAACGATGCCGCAGTAATCGGTTTCAGTTACCTGCTCCCGCGATGGGATATTGACTGAAAAAGTGCCGCTGGTATTGATTCCTTTCAAAGTATGGCGGATGTGCTGAATCGCCAGACTTATCATTGGCGGTTTTCCGCAGGCAACCCCGCCCCATGCCACCACCATAAAATCCGTCTTGCCTTCTACTGTGGCTCCTACAAGCAGGCTGGGCATTGGATATACCAGAGGACGCGGACCGAGTTTTACCTTTTCTGTCATATTAGCCTTTTCTTTTCCGTTTTGTTCTAGCAACTCACGCCATCTGGCTTCACCCAGACACTGGCTGGCAGAAGGACACCACTCCACGCATGAAGGAGTTTTGTCGCGATAAACATATTGACCGCATTGCTTGCAGCGGAAACGCGTTTCATCTGAAAAAATCTCAACTGGTGTTCCGCAATCGGGACATGTGTAGATGGCTGAGCGTAGATTTTTGCCGTCTTGTCCCGGGCATTTTCCCATAACTTTGTCCCCACCGATGTTTTAAGATTGATTTTACTATAGCATGAGACGGATATAAATCCAATCATGATAATATAATACAGTTATAAATATAAATATATTACATAATGTGATGGACTTTGGTATCGCGGGCAGTTTTCTTTTATGCTTTATTAACTCCCTTTTCTCGAATACCCCGATTATCGAGTCAAGGGATGGAAAAATTCCTTGGTCAAACGAGGCTTGAAATAAGCTAAAACCCCGACCGTAAGGTTGTGGGAAGTTTATCTCACATATAGTTGTGGGATGTGTTATAATGCGTAGCCATACGACCATCAAATACGAGCATCGGAGTAAATATGAACAAGGCAGAGTTTCTTGATCAGGATTTCAATTTATGGATTCTATTGGCGCAAACCAGGGCATTGCTGTTCAGTGCTGGAGAGGAAGAATTGTCCAAATGGAATATCTCTCTAATGCAGGGATGGACTATCTTCACAATCAAAGCCATAGGCGACAAGGCTACTCCAGCTGAGATATCCAGATGGCTGGGGCGTGAACCGCATACAGTTTCCAGTCTGCTGAGCCGGATGGTTGCGCAGGGGCTGGTAGAGAAGGAAAAGAGCCTGGACAAGAAAAATCTGGTTCGTATCAGGCTTACTAAAAAAGGCGAACAGGTTTATGATGAAGCTATTGGTATGAAACCGATGCATGAAATAATATCGGTGTTGACCAAGGAAGAACATAAACAGCTTAAAAATCTCCTTGGGAAATTACGCGACAAGGCACAGCAAAATTTGGGTAGGAAATATAAGTTGCCCTCAGAAGCCTTGAGATAAGCTTTGTTTTAAGAACTAGTCTGGTGCCTAATAGCCTGCAAATTAAGAGACCTTCTCATTTAGGGGGGGCTCTTTTATACGCGCACTGAATGTGTTCGGATGATTTTTCCTGTTTATCCGGTTATAGCTGGCAGAGAGTTAATGGCATAGCCAGCTGCATAATGGACGATTTATTTGAAACGTCTCCGGTCTGCTGATTTCGGGGTGTAAAAACAGATTTGATGGCGCTTTGAGCGGGTTCGCAACGGGTGAGCCAGTAAAGGGGAGCGCCGTGTCTGCTTCTTATCTCCAGAAGCTGTTGCTTTGCCAGATATTCCAGCGCCGTTTTGATATGGTTAATATCGTTTAACCCCAAAACTTCTGTCAGTACCTGTTTATCGAAATGCGTATAGGGATGCCGTGAGAAGAATCGCAGTATTTCCTTATTGTATTGATCCTGACATAAATCTTCAATCATCCGTTTTGTCTTTTCGAATTCAATCTCCGGCATTCAACCCACCTCCGCAACATAATGGTACAGGAGTCGTGGTAGGGAGGGGGTTGCCCTCCCTACCACAAAGAGCAGGGCTTTGTGATTAGCGCGTCGTGCGGCGTCCCATGCCGACTCCCATCCCCACGCCTTGATTGACAGGATGGGCATTTGTCGCAGGGGTTGCGCGGCGGCTGGCAAGCATCCCACGCTGACGCATGAAAGCAGGTACTTCCAGCTCTTCCTCGGATTTGAGGTTCTTGAGCGCCCTGAATATCTCTCTTTCACGGGCAGCGCCGGCCATGCCTTCTTTGGTGGCGAATCCGGTGGCGATAAGAGTCAGGCGTACTTCGTTGGTCATGTTGGGATCGACCAATACGCCGAAAATAACGTTGGCATCGGGATCGACCGCTTTGCGGATGATATCAGCGGCGGCGTTGACTTCATAAAGTGTCAGCGAGCTGTCGCCGGCGACATTGAATATAACGCCTTTGGAACCTTCGATTGATACATCCAGTAGCGGGCTCTGCAGTGCTTGTTTCGCAGCTTCGACTGCGCGGTTGGAGCCTTTGCCATGGCCGATGGACATCCAGGCCGGGCCGGCATTTCTCATAACGGAACGCACATCGGCAAAGTCCAGGTTGATAAGGCCAGGAACAGTGATAACTTCGGCGATAGCCTGAACACCGTTACATAGTACTTCATCGGCCATTTTGAATGCGCCGTCCACACCGGTTTTCTGGTCGCAGATATCGAACAGGCGTTCATTGGGGATAAGCACAAGGGTATCTACATTCGGCATTAATTCCGCAATGCCTTCTTCGGCTACCTTCATGCGGTGTGTGCCTTCAAACCCGAATGGTTTGGTAACGATGGCGATAGTGAGCGCTCCTGTTTCCTTGGCCATCGCAGCTACAACAGGTGCGGAACCAGTGCCCGTGCCGCCGCCCATGCCGGCTGTGATGAATACCATATCGGCTCCGGCGACTACCTGTCGAATATCGTCGCGGCTTTCTTCAGCTGCTGCATGACCCATTTTATTATCCCCGCCGGCACCAAGACCGCGGGTGTTCTTTTCACCAAGTTGAATGCGGATAGGGGCTTCAGTAATAGCCAGCGCCTGGGCATCGGTGTTCATGGCGGCAAACTCGACACCGCGTATTTGTTCGCGGACCATGCGTGTAATAGCATTGCAGCCTGCGCCACCGCATCCGATAACTTTTATCTTGGCTCCACTCTGGACGTAAATTGTTTTTGCCACTTTTATTGCTCCTTCTTATCTTTTTTTGACTTGATTCTTACGACGGTTGTTTTCGACTGAACATATTGCTCAGATCAGACATAAAACTGCGACCTGATCCAGCCTCCCCCCGTTGGGGCTTTTCGGGGTGGGATTGTTTCCATAACAGAAGTCCCACGGCGGTAGAAAATGCAGGATCAATCAGACTGTCTGATACACCGTAGAGCTGGGGAGGTGTGCCTATGCGCACAGGCATGTGGGTTACCTCCAGCCCCAACTCGGCTATCCCCGGGATGTTGGCGGTTCCGCCGGTAAGAACCATGCCGGAGCGAATGTATTTACTATAATCACTGGGAAGTTCAAGAAGTATCAACCGCAGCATCTCCTCAACGCGGGTGCGGATGATTTCATAGAGTTCGGCGTAGGGGATGGCTTGCCCGTCTTCGGTGAGAGTTCTGTCGGTGATTTTGTCTTCACCTGGGACGACACTGCCGTATTTTTGTTTCAGTTCCTCGGCTAAATCTACAGAAACGCCCAGCCCGACGGAAATATCATGCGTTATCGAATTACCGGCGACTGGCAGGACAGAGGTGTGAAAAATATTATCATCTTTATATACTGTCACACCGGTGGTGCCTCCGCCGATGTCTGCCATTATTATTCCGTTTTGCCGTTCATCCGCGCTGAGTACTGCTTCTGCACTAGCCAGAGGAGCGAATACCAGCTGTTCAATTTCGATGCCTGCGGCGCGCACACACTTGGTGAGGTTTTCTACTGATGCGGTTGCCGCTGTAACGATATGTGTGTCTACATCCAGACGGAAACCGTGCATGCCTACAGGATTTTTAATGCCTTCCTGTCCATCAACGGCGTATGTCTGTGGTATAAGGTGTAGAATCATCGATCCCGATGCGCTGGTCTGTGCTACATTTTGGGCAACTTTTAGAACACGTTCGACGTCATCTTGCCTTACCATTTGTTTGTTGGAAGTAATAGCTATTACGCCGCGGTTATTCACCGAACTGATATGACGCCCTGTAATGCTGATCATCGCAGATTCCAGTTTATATCCGACTGCCTGCTCTGCCGTCTTGATGGACTGGCGAATGGATTCTTTTGCGTCGTTAAGATTGACTACCAGCCCCTTTTGAAGGCCGCTAGAAGGGGCGACACCAACTCCCAAGATACGCAAATCCTCGCCGTCGGTGTCTGCCATGACGGTGCATATCTTGGAAGTGCCGACGTCAATGGATGCGATCTTTTTTCTTTTCATTGGATAGTCCCCCTATGGGTGATTTTATTGCTCATCCTTTTTTCCTGCTCTCCTGTTTTTTGCTATTACATTTTTGCTATTACAATAATGTATATTAGTGGCTTGCGCCTGTATTACGATAGTGAACATTCCACTTCAGACATAGCGAATTGACATAGTTTTTAACTTCTTGGCTGTCGGATCGGTAAAGGTCCGCCAGAAAGCCATGCAGAAGTTCACCCCCGCTCATCCCCGGTGTTGGTTCTGCGGGCCCCGGAAGATTGATATGGACGATTTCCGTCATTAGTTTTTGATATTCGATTGCTGTTCCCATGCTCCTGCTCCCTCCTTATGGTATTGAACTTTCGGCAATATTAGACTGTGCCAAACGTACCCGTCAAATACTGTCCATTATTGTCCGCGCGTATTCCATAGTGTCAGGTTTTTGTCCAACTGTGTAAAATTGCTTTTATCCTGTTGCATTTTGGATTGGAATTAACTTACAATGGTAATGATGTTATCCAGTTCATCCAAGAAATTATTGCCCCCATATGTATCTTATCGTACCTTCTTGAATTTTCTAGATGGTTTGCAGCAAACTATGCCAGCGCGGATAGACCGAAGCTATTGGGGTGACAGGTTTTCGGGAAGCACGGGAACGCAACTTGTAGCTGCATTACGTTTTTTGGATCTCATAGATATTAACGGGTTCCCTACCGTAAAATTGCGTGAACTGGTTGGGAGCAAAGGCGCTCCGCGTACGGAGATTCTCAAGCAAATTACACGGGAAGCATACAGTTTTTTCTTTTTGAGTCAGGTGGATCCCCAGTCAGCTACGTATGCCCAGCTTGAGGAAGCTTTTCACGAAAATTATCAAATTGCCAGTGACGTAGCCCGCAAGTGCATCAAGTTTCTCATTAGTCTGGCTAGTGATGGTGGAATCAGGCTTTCGCCGTTTGTTACAAAAAAAACGAGGAATGTGCGGGCCGCTACAGCGGTGAAAAAAACGTCCAGAGAGCAGGACAAAAAAGCAGGGACAGAAATTCCACAACAACCCAGATTGATGCCAGATGGAATTAGTTTGGACAAATTACTAATAGACAAATTTCCAGGGTTCGATCCTGCCTGGCCCGACGATGTGAAGTTAAAGTGGTTTGCAGCTTTCGATGAACTTCTTAAACGCACCGGAAAATAATTATTAACCCTCTTTTTAGCGCGTGAGCAATTATTATTGTCGTTGACAAATAAACAACAATAACAAATAATTGAAGAGTGGTATTGATTATTAGGTCTTCTTAAATGGAGGTCAGTTTTACGGAAAAAAACAGGCTGCTTCGCAGCTATTATTTTTTAAAAGGGTAAAGGGCTTTTGTAAGGAGGAGCGTATATGACTCAAAAGGACGCAGAACTAAAGAAGAAATCGTCTGAACATGTAAAAATAATGAGCAAACCGCTGCCCCAAATCCTTGATGAGATGGACAGCAACATTGATGCAGCGACAGAAGCCGCCCGCAGAGCAGAGGAAGCTGCCAGGCTGGCTCGAGAAGCTGCTTTATCTGCTACCAAGGCTTCCAAAGATGCGGAAGCCAGGGCGTTGGAAGCCAAGCAGGCGGGAGAAAAGGCAGCGGAAACTGCTACCAGAGCAGCTCAAGAAGCTGCCGCTAAAGCCGAGGCTCAGGCTAAAGCAGCTAAACTGGCTTCTGAAGAAGCTATTCGTAAAGCTGAAGAAGCTGACAGAGAATCAAGGAAAGCTTTGGAGGCTTTTAAAAAGGCGGCTGATGAGGCTGCCCGTCGCGCTGAAGAAGCAAGTCGCAAAGCTATTTTAGGGGCAGAAGACGCGGTAAAAGCCGCCAGAGAAGCCGCAGCAGCAGCCAAGGCGGCGGCAGCGGAAGCTATTGCCATGGCTCGAAAAGCTGCGGAAAGCGCTACATTGGCTGCCGAAGAGGCTGCAAGGAAAGCTGAAAAGGCGGCCCTTAAGGCCGAAGAAACAGCGCGCGGTGCGAAATATGCGGCTGAGGAAGCGGCGCGTAAAGCTGAGGAAGTGGAACTGGCTGCCAGAGAGGCGGCTGCGGCGGCTGCCAAAGCTGCCGCTGAAACTGCCGCCCGCGCTGAGGAGGCAGCTAATTCGGCTAAATTCGCCGTTGTTGAGGCCATTGAGAAAGCAAACAGATTGGCCAAAGAGGCTGATGAGAGCGCTAAAGAGGTTAAAGCCGCCAGGGCAGAGCTGGCTGCCAATATAACGGCTGCTACCGCTATTAAGGCTGACGAATCCGGCCGTAAATGCAAGAGATTGGCCTCGGCTACTTTCCAGGCTGCTGAAGATGTGCGCCGCCGCGCTGCGCTGGCTGATATTGCCGGCGATGAAGCAATAGAGGCATCAGTAAGAGTTAGCGGCAAGGTCGCTGAGAGAGTTGAGACGGCGGGGTTTGAAGCCAAGGCTTCAGCTAGCAAGGGATATGAAGCAGCTGATAAGGCTTTCAAGAAAGCCGAGGCTGCCGATTTGCTTGGTGATGAGGCTATCCAGGAATCTGCCAAGGCTTTACATAAATTGGTATCAATGGCCGAGGAAATGGCCAAGGCTGCTGAAGCCGCTGCCAAGGCCTCTATACAAGCTTCCAAAACAGCAACTGAAGCCGCTCGGAGCGCAGCAAAAGAAGCAGCTGCCAGCGCAGCGCAGGGCGTGGAAGAGGCTATAAAGGCTTCCAGAGAATCCGCAGAAGCGGCTAAGAAAGCAGCGGAGGATGCGCGTAAGGCTGCCGAGGCTGCCGCCCTTCGTGCGGAAGCGGTGGCAAAAGAAGCTGCGGCCAGCGCGGCCACGGGGGTTGAAGAGGCCATGCGAGCTGCCCGCGAGGCTGTCGAATCTGCCAAGAAAGCAGCGGAGGATGCGCGCAAGGCTGCTGAGGCTGCGGCCAAACGTGCGGAAGCAGTGGCAAAAGAAGCTGCGGCCAGCGCAGCTCAGGGCGTAGCAGATGCCATAAAGGCTGCTAAGGAATCCGCAGAAGCGGCTAAGAAAGCAGCGGAGGATGCGCGTAAGGCTGC
>CAYRSY010000009.1:0-4142 GCA_964427105.1 uncultured Dehalococcoidales bacterium | reverse complement strand
GCCCTTCGTGCAGAATCTGTAGCCCGCGAAGCCAAAGAAGCGGCTAATTCTGCTCGTAGCGTGGGCGAAGGCGCTGCTGCTAAGGCATCTGAAGCCAAGAGAGCCGCAGAGGACGCTGCACGACGTGCTGAAGAAGCCAGCGCACGCGCTCTGGCGGCTGCTGAGCGTGCTGCCAGAGAAGCTCAGGAAAAGGCAGAAGAAGCTCTGCGCAATGAAGAAAATCTGAGACAACTTATCAAACGAATCCTTGGTTCGCGTGAACTAACCATGATTATAGTCCTGGTGTTCGTTGCCGCGGTTATTGCTGCCGTAGCCATGAGCGCGGGGCTTATCGCAATAGTTCGCTAGTTTCTATTTATCGTGTTGTTGAACGATAAAGGGCAGTGATCAGCCACTGCCCTTTATTTTTTTGTGGAACATGAGAGCGTTAGTCCTTTTTATTGAGCATTTTGGATCTATCAATATGCGTTGTATATCTTTATAATAACGTCGGAAGGCCTGAAAAGTGCTGGCAATTAATAGTATTTGCCATAACGGGAGAAGTATGGATATTGCGCAACTTTTGAAACAGATGGTAGATGAAGGTGCTTCTGATTTACACCTCAAAGTACCCAATCCTCCGGTTTTGCGTATCAATGGCGTGCTGGTACCTCAAGAAGAACATGGGGGGCTTAGCGCTAAAGATATACAGGACATTCTGGAACAGGTCACTTCTCCAGAACAACGGAATGTTTTTAATCAGGAACGCGAGCTGGATTTTGCTTACAGCATACAGGGAATGGCGCGTTTTCGTGTAAATGTATTACAGCAGCGCGGGACATTAAGCATGGCTTTCCGTTTAGTGCCTTTCAAAATACCTTCAATGGAAGAATTGAGCCTACCTGAAATATGTAAAAAGCTTATTATGATGCCGCGGGGTTTGATATTGGTTACCGGGCCTACAGGCAGCGGTAAATCTACTACACTGGCTGCCATGTTGAGTTATCTCAACGAAAAAACCAGCCGCACAGTAATCACAATCGAAGATCCCATTGAATTTCTTTACAGGGATGACAGATGTTTTATTGCTCAGCGTGATTTATGGGATGACACCCGTTCTTTTGCCAATGCCTTAAAACACGCATTGCGTCATGATCCGGAGGTGCTAGTTATCGGTGAGATGCGAGACCTTGATACTATCAGCACAGCCATTATGGCGGCCGAGACCGGCCATCTAGTGCTGGGTACCCTTCATACTATTGATGCTGCCCAAACGGTTGACCGTATCATTGATATTTTTCCTCATGACCAGCAGCATCAGGTAAGGATGCAGCTTGCCCAGGTACTGGAAGCTGTGCTTTCCCAGGTGCTTTTGCCTAAAATAGGCGGAGGACGTGTAGCGGCTTTTGAAGTACTTATAGCTACTTCTGCCATGCGCAAGCTCATACGGGATGAAAAAATTATGGAAATTTCAGGCAATATGGAATTGGGTGGGCAAGAGGGTATGCGTACTATGGATCAGGCGCTGGTAAAACTGGTTCAAAGTAGTCTGGTGACTCTTGAAGATGCCAAAGCCAAGAGCAGTAACCATGTTAGATTTAACAAGTTTCTTCAATACTCAAAAGAGGAATAAAAGGATTGCGCATATAGTACATTGGTTTCGGGGAGAATAAATGCCGCGACTTATGATGGTTAAGGCTTTTATTCTCCCCTGTTTTAGATTATTTTATAACTGACCAGACCAGTGCTCCAATCCATCCAAGGAAGGTCCACCCGAGAAACAGATTTACGAGAAAAACAGCCAGCGTATTACGGTGATGCCGGACAGCGGCGATAATTGTCGGTAAAAAATAAATCGCCAGGCTGATGATAAAACCGATAATCCCTATTGCGCTGCTAAAGAACCACTGGAATGCGTCGGCCATGTTGTTCCTCCTAAAAGTTTTTATAGCTGAATAGCCAGATTATATCATATTGTCTGGTTGCACAGAGATGCTTTTATCTTTGCTAATCCGGAATTTCCATTGAATATAGGTGAAAAGATTCAGTAGCGTGATAGGGAACATGGTCACCAACCCAACGAATATCAAAGAGAAAAAACCCAACCTGAATGCCCAGAAAGCAAAAACCCCATATAACAATCCGTATCCTATTACCGGGATAAGAAGCACATGAGCGCTGATCTTTTCTGTTTTTCGAGGCATGTAATTTTGGATGATTTTAAATATAAGAACTGATACAAATGCGACTAAAAACCATCCCAGGAAATTTCCGGATGGAATATCGTAGTAATAGCCTTCGTCCAGCCATCTCCAGTTGCCTGCGTTGACCTGCAGAGGTTCCATCATAACATCGATTGCCAGAACTGTGATGGCAGAGGCTGCGGCAAATATAACATTGCGGAAAAATTTTCTCTGGTTATGTGACTGTTTGCCATTACTAATCCATATGCTGAAAGAAGCAACGATAGTATAGCCACAGTAGATAAAGCCTGCCCATATAAGGGGTATCAGCCAGGGCACTCCCATGAAGCTAGGCTGAATATTCTCGCTGTATATATAACGGCCGCCGAATACTATACCATATTGCACTCCTGCTATTTCAAAGATAAGGCTTAAGAGAAAACTGAACGCTATCAGTACAAGACCGTCCGGAACACCGATATTCCATACAGCATGCAGAATGAGCAGCAGTGTCGCTGTAGTTAAAATCAGTATTTTCCCTGCGTTAATATCTTTGAAGTCGAGAAGCGGGGTATATGTATTACCCGGCATTATATGTGCGGTGTAGAGGATGCCTGAAAGGAGTATTGCACCAAAGAGTCCCCAAAGGATTATGGATTTATAGTTCATGGTTTGAAAATTCTTTTTACGACATTGTTGAAACTCATAGATTTACGTATCGATTTTAAAAGCTGCAATATCATACCACTTTTTTCAGTATGTGGGGATGGTCTATGTGGATTGTGACCTCTCGTTTCTTTCTTATTTAAAGCGCTGTTCCCGGCGCACTGGAGTGATGATCAGAATAGCCCGCTGGCTTCTGTAGGAGGTAATGGGGTAACATCCATGGCCGGACTGATCAAAAGGATAATTTTGTCTGTATGCTGTCGAGATATCAACGCATATTCCTGGAGTATTTGATGTGTTGATAAAAAAGCATTTCGACATTAAAATTACTGATTGATATGGAAAGCGCATCGAAAACAATCGTGCTGGCATCTGCTTCCCCCAGGCGCAGACAACTTCTTGAACAGTTGGGATTGAAGTTTGTTGTTGATCCTAGCGAATACTGCGAAGTAATGGATGACCAAAAAGAACCGCGTGAACTGGCTCGTTACCTTTCTCTGGAAAAGGCGCGTGCAGTTGCTTCCAGATATAAAGATGCATTAATTATCGCCGCCGATACATTTGGTGTTTTTGACGGGCGGGTTATAGGCAAGCCGTGTGATAGTGCTGAGGCTTATACAATACTGACTGCTCTGAACGGGCGCCGCCACAGCGTAATCACGGGTTTCTGCGTGCTGGATTCACTGACAGGCAAACATGTCAGCGAAGTTGTTGAAACCCGCGTATTTTTAAGAAAATTAACTCCGCCCGAGATAATTGCCTATGTGAAAACGGGGGAACCACTGGATAAAGCCGGGGCTTATGCTATACAGGGTCTGGGGGCATCCATAGTGGAACGTATAGAAGGGGATTTCTTCAATGTGGTAGGTTTACCGCTGCAAGCTCTTTGCTGTGTGCTTGAGCAATTTGACATAAAGGGACTGCAAGCTAATCATAACATTGCTTGATCAGCTTACCTTATTTAAATGTCTAAAGCATGAGGAGCGCCCATTGTTTATGACGGCGACGGCAACCGCATATCGAAGACGGCTGGAGGAAAGGCGACACTCTATATTAACAAGTATTACGAGACGAATGTCACAATTTGAATTACTCAAAAAGTTCAGCAAACCTGGTTTTATTCTGAAAAATCTATAATACAGGAATGTTAACAGTTGGTAGCTGAACTCACGAAAGGCGGCTTTCATTGGCGACCCCGACGGGATTCGAACCCGTGATCTCCACCGTGACAGGGTGGCATGTTAGGCCGCTACACCACGGGGCCGCTTCAGAGCATTTAAGTCTATCAAAGCAGGGGCTTAAGTGTCAACAATT
>CAYRSY010000008.1:4321-29817 GCA_964427105.1 uncultured Dehalococcoidales bacterium | reverse complement strand
GAGATTGTTAATCATCTGAACAATAATTCAATACAGACTTATTCAATTATTCGTTAAGGCCGTCTATCACTGACGCATCGGGATGCTATCCTGTCTGATTAAAGGTTAGCATATCCGGGGAAGAATAAAAATAGTTATGCCCCTGTGAGCAAAATCACAGGGGCATAAAGTATCGGTTATTTAACCTGCAGCTTGGCTTCGGCACGGGCGATTATGCCGCGGGTTGTGCCTATCATATCGGGGCTGACGGAAACGGAGGTAATGCCCCATGATACCAGCTTCTCTGTCAGTTCGGGATAGACCGAAGGCGCCTGGCCGCAGATGGATGAGGTTACGCCCATGCTCCTGGCAACGGTAATAGCGCGCTCAAGTGCTACCAGAACGGCGTCGTTACGTTCATCAAATGTTTCGGCCAGCTTGGAGCTGTCGCGGTCGATCCCCAGAGTGAGCTGCGTCAGGTCGTTTGAGCCGATGGATATGCCGTCTATACCAACCGCCAGGAATTTCTCTATGATGAAGATGTTGGCCGGTATCTCGGTCATCATCCACAGCTTGAAGTCTTCGGAACGCTTGAGGCCGAACTCTTCCATAAGAGCCTTGGTTTGCGCCAGTTCGTTGACTGTGCGCACGAAGGGTATCATTACCCATAAATTTTTATAGTCTTCGCGCACGCGCTTGATGGCTTCGATTTCCATGCGGAAACTTTCTTTGTCGGTGATGTAGCGTGAAGCTCCGCGATAGCCCAGCATGGGATTTTCTTCGACTTCCTCGAATTCCTGTCCGCCCAGCAGCTCTTTATACTCGTTGGTCTTGAAGTCGGTGGTGCGGTACACCACGGGGCGGGGAGCGAAGGCCTTGGCGAAGGGCAGGATGCCTTCATACATCTTTTGTATATATTCTTCCTGCCTGCCGTTTTTAATCATGTATAAAGGATGAATGCCTATCTGGCTGACGATGAATTCGGCGCGCAGCAGGCCTACGCCGTCAACATTGCGCGCGGCTACCTTGTCGGCCAGTTCCGGCTGAGCCAGGTTTACATAAACGCGGGTGCGTGTTTTAATCATTTCCCTGACCATGTTGCTGACGCTGGGACCCTGGCTGACGCGGGATACTTTACCGCTATAAACCTTGCCATGCGATCCGTCAACGGTTATTTCCTGCCCGTTGTGCAGTAATTTGGTTGCTTCGCCGGTTCCCACAACGCAGGGAGTGCCCAGTTCACGGCTGACGATAGCAGCGTGCGAGGTGCGTCCGCCCCTGTCGGTGACGATGGCCACGGCGCGTTTCATGGCCGGCACGAAGTCGGGGGTGGTCATTTCGGCTACCAGTATATCGCCTTCCTTAACCTGATCTATGTCGGAAGGATTGAGCAGTATTTTAACAGGGCCGGTAGCGAGTCCCGGGCTGGCAGCGTCTCCTGCCAGCAGAGTGGGCGCATCTATTTCCGGCTCGACTTCCACGGCGTCTTTGATTGTGGTGACGGGGCGGGTTTGCACAATATAAATATTGCCGCCTTCCATTGCCCATTCGATGTCCTGCGGCCCCTGGTAATGCGATTCAAGTGCCTTGGCTACTTCTGCCAGTTTCAGCACATCAGCATCGCTGATCTTCTGTTTTTCGCGCGCTCCGGATACTGCTACCCATACATTGGGGTTCTCTCCGTTGCCTGTTGTGTTGCGCACCAGTTTTTTGTCCTGTGTGCTTATCTTGCGCGAGGCGATGCTATGGCTTTCCTTATCTATAATAAAAAGGTCCGGAGTAACTTCTCCGGACACTATTCCTTCTCCCAGACCGTAGATAGCCTCGATAACTATCTTGCTGGCATCGCTGGTGAGGGGTTCTACGGTGAACATTACACCGGAGGCTTCAGAAGCCACCATGCGCTGTACGGGAACGGCGATGCCCACTTTCAGGTGATCATATTTCTGCTGGTCACGGTAGTAGATGGCGCGCGCTTCGAAAAGCGAAGCCCAGCACATCTGCACTGCCTTGATTACATTTTCTTTTCCCTGAATGTTGAGGAATGTGCTTTGTTGCCCTGCGAATGAGGCTTCGGGAAGGTCTTCGGCAGTGGCAGAGGATCTCACGGCAACCAGCCCGTCGCCCATCTTGATGTACCCTTCTTCAATGGACAGGGCGGTATCTGAAGGCATCTGCGAGTCCAGAATCAATTGTTTGATTTGCGAGGAGGCTTGCTGCAGCGCTTTGCTGTCGTTGGTATCAAGCCCTTCGAGGGCTGCTGTTATTTTGGGCGCCAGACCGGCGCTCTGTATAAAATCGTAATAAGCATCGGCGGTGACAATGAGACCTGGAGGCACAGGAATCCCTGCCTGGGTCATCTCTCCGAGATTGGCGCCCTTGCCGCCTACCAGCGGGATGTCCTGGCGGCCTACTTCTTCAAACCAAACAATAGCCTTTTGGCCTTTTTGCATGAGTTTCCCCTCCTGAGGTTGATTGAAGTGCAACCATTATAACAGAATTATTTCAGAAAACGCTAGTATTCACAAAAGAAAAGTTCTGCAGAATTGAATCGGCAGGCTATGATATTACCTCAACTGTTGGGAAAATACAAAAGCAACATATCAGAGCCTGATATGTTGTCGTACCTTTATCATTAGCTGTTTTGCAAGTCATTATGTGAGTAGCAGCCCAAAGAGAATGGTATCAGCCGGGCAGGCAGCATGAATTGACAGCAATTCTGTTCAGAATTAATATATAAAGTGGAACTGGTTGTTGCAGTTCTCAGCCCATGAGAGCGTATAAGTTCTGACAGCCGCCTCGCTCAGAAATTTTAACCTGCCGTTTGTATTTCTTGGCCAGTTCCTTACCAGAGACGCTTCGGCAGTGATTTAATGCAGGTTTTATCTGCAAGGGGGGAATATGCGAATAGAAAGCAGCCGCGTTGTGGAACATCTGGGTTCCGTGAAGCTCCATGCTGTGCGCCGTGTCCTTGAACTGGACCCTTGTTCATCTCCGGGCGCAAGAAACGATACCAGTTCGAGTTTTTGCAATATCGGAAGCGATGCGATGCTGGCGATAAATTCCCGCATGGCGATTGTATTGCCGGTAAAAGATGAAGACCTGAAAGTGTTCGAGGGTGTTCTCAGCGGCATCCCCCATGACTGCCTGATGATAGTGGTGAGCAATAGCCAGCGTGGTGAAATCGATTATTTCAAGAGCGAACAGGATGTCCTCAGCCGCTTCTGCCAGGCTACCGAACGCCGCGCTGTTATTGTTCATCAAAAAGATCCTTTTGTGGCTCATGCGCTTGATCGCGCCGGTTATTCCGAACTTCTCGATGACGAGGGTTACATCCGCAACGGGAAAAGTGAGGGTATGATCCTGGGGATTATTCTGGCCAGGCTGCTTGGCAAGGATTATGTCGGTTTTATAGATACGGATAATTATATTCCGGGAGCCGTACTGGAATATGCCATGCATTTTGCCCTGGGATTTACCCTGGCTTCCTCTCCTTATTCTATGGTGCGTGTGCAGTGGCGTTACAAGCCCAAAATACAGGGCGAACTGTATTTCAAAAAATGGGGCAGGGTGTCGGAGATAACCAATAAACATATCAACCATCTGCTTTCGACCAAGGGCAGGTTTGAAACGGAAATAATAAAAACCGCCAATGCGGGGGAGCATGCTATGACGATGGATCTGGCATGGCGCCTGGCATATGCCAGCGGTTACGGCATTGAAACGCAGGAGCTTGTTTCGGTTTTTGAGCGGTTCGGAGGCATAATGCCTTCCGATGATAAGTCAATGCTTGAAGGCGGCGTCGATATAATCCAGACTGAAACGGTTAATCCTCATTTGCATAAGGAGCACGGCGACGATGACCACCTGTACCGCGATATGCTGCTGCCCAGCCTTTCCGTTATCTATCACAGCCCACTTTGTGAAGCTTCTACGCAACAGCTTGTCAAGGCTCAACTGGCAGAACTGGAATGTATCTCTGCTGATGAAGATGTGCCGAGGATCAATCTGATTCCGCCGCTGGAGAAAATGGATTTTGAGATGATGCGGCGGGAAATTGAAGATCATATGCCGGAACTGGCAGTGCCCGATGCATGGACTGCCGACGTTTCTCCTGCCGGGAGACATGCGGTTACCGAAGCGCGCAAAATAGTATATACGGATCTGGATGGCACCCTGCTGCATCCCGTGAGTTATTCTTATTCCACGGCATTAGCCAGCCTGCGGCTTCTCCAGAGCAAAAATATTCCGGTAGTTTTTTGTTCGGCCAAGACACGCAGTGAACAGGAGGCTATCCGAGCGGAACTGGGTGTCCGCGATCCTTTCATTGTAGAAAACGGCGGGGCTGTTTTTATACCCCAGGATTATTTTCGTTTCCCCTTTAATTACGACAGAAAAAGTCCGGACTATCTGATAATAGATTTGGGCGCGCCCTATGCCGAGATAAGGCACAGGCTGAAAATGGTAATTGAAGAGACGGGGGAATTGTTCGATACCTTTGGGGATATGACAGTTGAAGAGGTGGCAAGTTATACCGGCCTTAATCTCAGGATGGCTCATCTGGCCAGGGAGCGGGAGTACAGCGAAACGGTTATAGTGCATGGCGGCAAACACGAAGTGGAGCTGGTAGGCCGCAGTATGAACCGTTACGGGCTGCATTTTTCTTCGGGCGGCCGTTTTCATGAAGCGACTATGGGGTCGGACAAGGGTAAGGCCGTAAGGATTTTGAACGAACTTTTCAAGCTGAATTATGACAATATAATAACATTCGGATTTGGAGACAGCGAGAATGATATTCCGATGCTGGAAGTTGTCGATAATCCCGTGCTGGTGCAGAATGACAAGCGGCAATGGAATAATGTAAAGGTGCGAAATTTGTCCAAGGTCAGGGGGACAGGCCCCGAAGGCTGGAGCCGCGCTATCGGCGAACTGTTTCCCTGATGCCTGGAGCATTGACTCGCGGAGGTAAAACTGGTTTTCGGCGCGGGCAGCTTATGCGCAAAAACACTGCTGGCAACACCGGATTGAACTACTATTCAGTTGACACCCTATAAAGTCGGGGGTAGAATTATTCATGCGGTTGTAAGGAGGGGATGAAACATATGATTGAAATGACCATCGATAGCCTGAGGGTAGGCATGATGAACCCGAAATCCACTCAGCACGGCACTCCTTACGTCGTGTTGCTGAAGGAGAAGGCTGCTGAGCGGTATTTGCCCATATTTATCGGGCCGGCGGAGGCTAATGCTATTGCGCTCAAGCTGCGCGGCGAGCAGGTGCCGCGGCCTTTGACGCATGATCTGATGCGTTCTATTATCGATAGTCTTGGCGCCAGCGTGGATTCTGTGATTGTCAGCGATCTGAAGAATGACACCTTTTTCGCCAAGGTAGTGTTGAATGTCAACGGCGGCCAGATGGAAGTGGATTCGCGTCCCTCGGACGCTTTTGCGTTGGCTCTTGCGTCAGGCGGAGTGCCTATTTTTGCTGAAGACTCGGTTATAGAAAAAGCCGGTATTTCGCTTACTCATGGCGAGGGTGAAGAGTTTGTCATGGAAAACCAGCAACCCGAAACTGACAGCAAAATGACGGAAGGTAAATCCGGCAAGGTCAGCGAAGAGGAATTGGGCAAGCTGTCGGCATTCAGCGATTTCCTCAACAGCCTTGACCTGGAGGATTTCGGAAAGTACAAGTCGTAAATCCGTGTTTGGATTCTCAAGTAAAGCCCTGGAAAAATTTTCCGGGGCTTTTTTATAAAAAATTGCTTTTATGACTAAAAGAACCTTGACTTTGTTCCGCCTGTTCTGCTATTCTTTTCGACGGCAATTAAGGGTTGTATCTGATGATTCGGTTAATCAGAATTGCCGTTGACACGGGGTTATGGACGAGCGGTGGCTGAATTAAAAGCAAGTACCCAACCCCTTTTAAGTCAGTTCTATTTTTAGGTTTGGCGATCGCGGTTAATGGCGCGCAAAAAGAGTTAAACCGTTTTTGTAAAAAAACGGAATCTTTAAGGCAAAGGGGATAGCTAGTGGCTAAGAAAAAGGGCTGTCTCGGGTGTTCGCTCCCGGTTGTTATTATTATTGCTGTGGTGCTGATTGCGCTTTTTGCTTTCGGCATTTTGATCGGACCTTTAGGGCAAAAAGCCTTCAATTTCACCCCGCCGGAATGGCTGAATATGGCGACGCCGGCGCCTGAATTACCTGCTACCACTGTTTTCCATATACTTAGTTTTCCTGTTTCAAATACCCTTATCGCCACCTGGATTACGATGGCGTTGCTTATCATTTTTGCTGTTTTAGCTTTTAGAAAGGCCAAGATAATTCCCCGCGGTATCCAGAATGTTTTCGAATATATACTGGAGTGGGTGTATAACCTCTGCACCAGTGTTGCGGGTGAAGAGCGCGGGCGCAAATTCTTTCCCATGGTTGCCACACTGTTCCTGTTTGTAGGGTTTAATGCCTGGCTGGCGCTTTTGCCCGGTTATGGTTCAATTACCTTCACTTTAGGACATCAACATGGAGAGCTTATCAGATCTGCCAATACCGATATCAATACGCCGCTGGCTTTTGCACTTATCACCTTCTGCGTTGTTGAAATAACCGGTCTGGCTACTATCGGTATCGGATATCTGGGCAAGTTCTTCCAATTCGGCGGTATTTTCCGTGGCATCAAACTCATGTTCAAGAAGGGTAAGAAGGGAGAGGGTGCCATTGGATTCGTATCCGGGGTTATCAGCGCGCTGGCAGGCCTGCTGGAGCTTCTGGGTGAATTTATCCGCATCATCAGCCTTACATTCCGTCTATTCGGCAACATGACCGCCGGTGAAATTCTGGTAGTCATGATAACCTTTATATTCTCTATGCTGGTGCCGATAATATTCTATGGTTTGGAAGTGTTAGTCGGTTTCATCCAGGCTCTCGTATTCAGCGGTCTTACGCTTATATACCTTACGATGGCTACTACTCCCCATGGCGGAGAAGAACACCACTAGGGTGTATGGATAAATCAGTAAAAAATTAGAGGAGGTTTCTTTATGGATGCTGAAACAATGAAAATGTTAGCGGTAGGGTTGGCAACTGGCTTGGGTATGCTTGGTCCCGCCCTGGCGCTGGGACTCATCGGTTACTCTGCTCTCACTGGAATCGCCCGTAATCCTGAAGCCCGCGGGCCTATCATGACCAACATGATCATCATTGCCGGTCTGGCCGAAGCCATCGGTATTTACGTGCTCATCGTTGTCATTCTGATGGCCGTGCTGTTCTAGAAAAATATAAATATATACCGGCCTTTGTGCCGGATTGGGAGAGGCATTATGCAAGACGGAATTCCCATGTCAATAAGTGTTCTTATTGCAGTAGTTATTGCTGCAGTGTTACTGTCTGGTGCGTTATTGATTGGATTGCTGCTGTTGGCAATTTAATAGTATTAACTACGGCAACGGGATGAAAAGGCGATACTAATAGTAGCCTTTTACTACTGGAGGGTTGGTTTATGGACGGTCTAGCTGAATTAGGCATTAATACACCGATGTTGATAGCTCAGGTTGTTAACTTTGGTATACTATTTATCGTATTGCGTTTTGCGGCGTACAAACCCATCCTTAAAATGATGGATGCACGCTCGAACAAAATCAAGGAAAGCCTCGAGCAGGCCGAACGTATCAAGCAGCAGGCTGCGGTGGCTGAGCAGGAAACTGCAAAGCGCATCGAGGAAGCCAATGCCAGCGGACAGAAGATTGTTGGACAGGCTGTGCAGGCTGCCGAAGAAGTCAAACGGCGCGCCGTGCAGGATGCCAAAAAGGAAGCTGATGCGCTTTTGGTAAAAGCTCAGGCTGAAATTATCCAGGAGAAGGAAGAAGCTATCTCCGAATTGCGCAAAGAAGTGGCCGATCTGGCTGTAATGGTGGCCGGCAAGGCTATATCTGCCTCTCTGGACAAGGAAACCCAGCGCAAGATTATTGACAACGCTCTGAAGGAAGCCTCCGGAGTAAAGTAATAAAATAAATTTAGGTGGTATATCCTCTTTCCGAGGAGAGTAACTATGGCAACAAGCGTATATGCAATAAATCTGGCAAATGCTCTTTTTGAGACTGCGCTGAAAGAAAAAGAGCTGGTGAAGTGGCTGGGCGAGCTGAGATTAATCTCTGATCTCGCGAAAGATGCCGCTGTCTCCTCGGTTCTGCAGAAGGCCAGCGTATCCCTTAATGAAAAGAACCAACTTATAAAGGATAGGGCTGGCAATATCAGCGCACAGGTGCTGAACACGATGGTGATGCTGCTGGAAAAAGGCAAGCTGGATGAACTCGAAGATGTCTCCATTGAATATCAGCGGCTTATGGACTCCTATCACGGGGTGGAAGGCGCTGAGATTGCCGAGGTTACAACAGCCATCCCGCTGGACGAAGGCGACATGCTGGAACTGGGCAAAAAGCTTACCGAAATTTTAGGCCGCCCGGTGGTTATAAAGGCAAAAGTGGATTCTTCGATTGTAGGCGGGATACGCATCATGGTAGGCGACAAGTTGATAGACGGCAGTCTGCGCCATAGGTTGGATATGCTAAGTAAGGAGTTGGTCTGATGGCAACTTCAAAGAAAGATATAATTTCTGCCTTGAAGGCCCAGGTAGAGCAATTTGGCTCTAATGTAAGTGTCATTGATGTCGGCACGGTTCTGAGTGTCGGCGACGGCATAGCCCGTCTTAGAGGGCTGTCCAACGCCAAATACAATGAATTGCTGCAATTTCCGGGTGACGTTATGGGCATCGCTCTTAACCTTGAAGAGGAGAGCGTAGCTGCCGTTATCCTGGGAGAAGATTCCGGCATTAAGGAAGGCGACGAGGTCCGCGCTACGGGGCGTGTGGCTGAAACCCCCGTGGGTGACAGCCTGATCGGGCGCGTGGTTGATCCCCTGGGCCGTCCGCTGGACGGAAAAGGGCCTATCAAATCGAACCGCACCCGCCCGCTGGAAAGGGTCGCGCCTAACGTTGTGATGCGCAGTTCGGTGGATACCCCTGTTCAAACGGGCATCAAGGCCGTGGATTCCATGATCCCCATCGGACGCGGTCAACGCGAACTTATCATCGGCGACCGCTCCACAGGCAAAACCGCTATCGCTATCGATACTATCATCAATCAAAAGGGCGGCGACCTCGTCTGTATATATGTAGCTATCGGGCAAAAGGCGTCAAAAGTGGCTCAGGTTGTGGGAAAGCTGGAAGAGATGGGCGCTATGGGGCATACCATTGTGGTGGCTGCCAACGCTTCTGACTCCGTTGCTTTGCAGTATCTGGCTCCCTATGCCGGCTGCGCTATCGGTGAGGAATTCATGGAAGCAGGCAAGGATGCGCTGGTTGTTTATGACGACCTGTCAAAGCATGGCTGGGCTTACCGCCAGCTTTCATTGCTTCTGCGTCGCCCACCCGGCCGCGAGGCTTATCCCGGTGACGTGTTCTATCTGCATTCCAGGCTGCTTGAGCGCGCTGCCAAACTGGATAAGGCATTCGGCGGCGGATCGTTGACAGCTCTGCCGATTATCGAAACACAGGCCGGAGATGTTTCGGCCTATATCCCGACCAATGTTATCTCTATCACAGACGGTCAGTTGTATCTGGAAGGCGACCTTTTTAACGCTGGTGTGCGTCCTGCTCTCAACGCTGGTACCTCTGTATCGCGCGTAGGTTCGGCGGCCCAGACCAAGGCTATGAAGAAGGTGGCCGGAAAGCTTAAACTGGCTATGGCTCAATACCGCGAACTGGCGGCGTTCGCCCAGTTCGGCACTTCTGAACTCGACAAATCCACCAAGTCACAGATTGACCGCGGACGGCGCATTACAGAAGTGCTTAAACAACCTCAGTTTGTTCCTATGTCCGTAGAGCAGCAGGTAATGATACTTTATGCTGTTAATAACGGGTATATAGATGATGTTCCTGTTGAAAAGGTAATAGCTTTTGAAAAGGGATTCCATGAATTCATGGAAAATCAGTACCCTGCCATTATCGATACTATAGCCAAAACCAAAATTCTGGATGAGGCGACCGAGGAACAACTCAAGGCGGCCATTATCGCATACAAAAAGACTGTTTAAGTTAGAGGGATTAGATATTGGCTAATATTCAACTTATAAGACGGCGTATCAAGGGCGTTAAGAGCACGGCCAAGATTACCAAGGCCATGGAGATGATCGCCGCTTCTAAAATGCGCCGTTCCCAGGAACGCGGGCTGGCAGGAAGGCCTTACACGGAAATGATTACCCGTGTGATCTCTGACCTGGCGGCGGTTCCCCATGACAAGTCTTCTCATCCGCTGCTGGAAGCGCGCGATTCCGTAAAGAATATTGCTCTGGTGCATATTACACCCGACCGGGGGCTATCCGGTGGTCTGGTTTCAAATCTGAACCGTAAAGCCGCGGCTTTCATTCTGGAGCAATCCGTGCCTGTTTCGGTTGTGGCTGTGGGACGCAAAGGGCAGGAATTCATGCGGCGTACATCTCAGAATGTAGTAGCTGAGTTTCTCAATCTGGGCGACAAGCCCGGTTTGCTGGACACCTTGCCCATGTCACGTATTGTCATAGATGATTTCATCTCCGGCAAAGTGGATGCCGTATATCTTTCATATGCCAAATTTATCAATACAATGGTGCAAACACCTGTTATACTCAAGGTTTTGCCCGTAACGCCAGCATCTGTAGAGCCCGGCAGGAACAATCCTGATTATATTTACGAACCTGGTCCGGCTGAAGTGCTGGACGCCTTGCTGCCGCGTTTCGTGGAGATGGGCGTGTACCATGCTGTGCTGGAGGCTATCGCCAGCGAACAGTCAGCCCGCATGATAGCCATGCGCAACGCTACTGAAAATGCCAATGAATTGATCGAGGACTTGACTCTCGTTTATAACAAGGCTCGACAGGAATCTATTACCACAGAGCTGCTGGATATTATTGGTGGAGCAGCAGCTCTAGCTTAGGAGGGTTTTGTGGCCAAAGGCAAAGTGGTCCAGGTTATCGGTTCTGTAGTTGACATAGAGTTCCCGGCAGATAATCTTCCGGCGCTCTTCAATGCCATTGAGATCAATAAGGATGACGGCGCAAAATTGACGCTGGAAGTCCAGGCTCATGTAGGCAGCAATTGGGTAAGATGCCTGTCTTTCGTTCCGACAGATGGTCTGGCGCGTGGCGAAGAAGCAGTCGATACCGGCGCGCCTATCAAAGTGCCGGTGGGCAACGCATCGCTGGGAAGAATCTTCAATGTTCTTGGCGAACCTCTTGACAATGTCGGTGAGATAAAAGATGTTGAGCGTTGGTCTATCCACCGCACTCCTCCTGCTTTCAGCGAGCAGGAAACTACCACCAATGTGCTGGAAACAGGCATCAAGGTTATTGACCTTATCGCTCCTTTTGCCCGCGGCGGTAAAATCGGATGCTTCGGCGGCGCAGGTGTAGGCAAAACGGTTATCATTCAGGAACTTATCCGTTCCATTGCAAGCGAACACTCCGGTTATTCTGTGTTTGCCGGTGTGGGTGAACGTTCCCGCGAAGGCAATGACCTGTGGCATGAAATGAAGGATTCGGGTGTTCTGAGTAAAACAGCCCTGGTTTTCGGCCAGATGAATGAGCTTCCCGCTGTGCGTCTGCGTATTGCTCTTACCGGTCTAACCATGGCTGAGTACTTCCGTGATTCCGAACATCAGGATGTGCTGCTTTTTATCGATAATGTTTACCGCTACACACTGGCAGGTATGGAAGTGTCGGCGCTTCTGGGACGCATGCCTTCGGCTGTAGGTTATCAGCCGACGCTGGCTACTGAAATGGGCCAGTTACAGGAACGCATCACCTCAACGGGCGAAGGATCCATTACTTCGTTCCAGGCTGTGTACGTGCCTGCTGACGACTATACCGACCCCGGCGTGGTAGCGACCTTCGGGCATCTGGATGCTATCATTTCGCTGGAGCGTTCACTGGCTGATCAGGCGCTTTATCCCGCCGTGGATCCGCTGGCTTCCAACTCACGCATTCTTGACCCCAATGTGATTGGAGAAGAACATTACACTGTCGCACGCGATGTGCAGAAAGTGCTGCAACGTTACAAGGATTTGCAGGAAATCATCGCTATTCTGGGTATGGAAGAGCTTTCGGAAGAAGATAAGCTCACCGTGGCGCGCGCACGCAAGATTCAGCGTTTCCTGACCCAGCCGTTCTTTGTATCCGAGGTATTTACCGGACGTCCCGGAAAGTACGTCAAGGTATCTGATACAGTTCGCGGATTCAAAGAGATTCTCGAAGGAAAATACGATCAATACCCCGAACAGGCATTTTATATGGTAGGTGTCATCGAGGAAGTGGCGGAACAGGCCGGGAAACTGTAATCAGCCTTTAGCTAAACAGGTAATATTATGGCAAAGATTAGACTGGATATAGTCACTGCGGAGAAGCTGGTTTATTCCGAGGAGGTGGACGAGGTTGTCGCTCCCGGGATACAAGGCCAGCTCGGCATACTGCCGCAGCATTCGCCATTGATGACCATGCTGTCTCCGGGCGAATTGCTGGTAAAACAAGACGGGAATGAGATAAATCTGGCGGTTTCCGGCGGGTTTATGGAGGTTCGTCCTGACCGCGTTACCATACTTGCCGATACGGCGGAGAGGGCCGAAGAAATTGACCTGGCGCGAGCCGAAGAGGCACGCAAGCGCGCCGAACAGGCCAAGGCGGAGGCTCCTGCAGGTGCTGAAGCTTCTCTGGCTGCCGAAGCCGCTCTTAAACGCGCTCTTATGCGCATCAAGGTGGCAAGACGCCGCCGCGAGCGAAATATTTAGGTTATCATTTTGGGCTAAAAAGAGGGGGGGCGAAAGCTCCCCTCTTTTTTTGTGCATCAAATTGAGTTACTCATCCTTGATGAATCTTTTCGGTGTTGCAGACGTTATATAAAATGATTGCATCTCTAGTGGGGGTTGGAAATGAGCTATCGTCATGTGGTGGTTGTGGTATGTTCGATTGCGCTTGTTTTCTCAATCGCGGGTCTGACTGCTTGCGATGCGCAGAAATCGAATCCTGGCACTATATCTAATTCAAACATATCGTTTTCAGCGGCTGTTGTGAGTGTGCAGGAGGCTGTGAATTTAAAGGTATCTCGTGATATGCAGGCCATCAATCTATTGGCATACGAGCCGTCCATGCTGCGTATTCAGCAATACCTCAGCCGGGCTGTCTTGAAAAATACCACACTCAAAATGAAAGAGATAGTCGAAAACGGTGTGACAACAACGGTTGAAGTGACAATACCATATGCCTATGGCTATTTTCTAACTTTTGAATTAGAGGATGGAACCGAGTTATGGTTCAACTGCGCAGGTGAAGAAATTTGGTATGAAACAGATGATGCTATATATCAGGCGTCATGCAGCGCGGATTTCGGCGCATTTCTGGGTGAATTGATGGAGCAATAAACTGTTTCATTTGCTTATGGTGAATATAATTATACTTCTGCATCACATGAGGTGTTTAATGTTATCGCTTCGCAGGCTGGTTATCGGTGGGCTGGCGGCCGGAATCCTTGGTGCCGTGTTGGGTTGTGTTGTATCTATATTGCAGATGTCAACTCATATCCCGCTAAACAAGTTTGACCAGAGCGCAGTGATTCCTTTTCAGAATTTCGCTATCTATATGGGTATTGGTGTTGGGATTTTCGTCGGTATTTTGGGGTTAATGTTATTTCTTATATTAGTCAGACGTTATCAATATCCAGCTTCCACTCGGTTAGGAACATGGCTGGGATTTGCTTGTGGGGCGTTGCTGTGTCTTTCGACGGAATTGATATTGAACGTTTTTGCGGAGACTTTCCAATATTTGCCAAGCGAAATCGGCGTGCTCGTAGTAAACAGTCTGATAACCACGTTATCAGGCGGCGTGATAGGCATGGTCGCCGGTTATCTGATGGCAGAGAAAGGCGCGCGTAATTTAAGATAACGGAGAAAGAGTAACTACCCCAGCAACCCCTCAATTGGTTCTATAACCATCTTTTTGTTTTTCAGGTCGATGCTTTTGACTACATCTTTAATAGCCGGGATGAGAATTTCCTTGCTCTCTCCCTTTACCACATAGACGTCGTTGCCGCAGTCCAGTATGTTGATTATTTTCCCCAGTACCTGCCCGCCGGTCGTGCTTACTTCAAGCCCGATGATGTCGAACCGGTAATACTGTCCATCCGGCAAGTCGCGCAATTCGCTGGCGGGTATTTCCAGCATTTTGCGGCGCAGTTTGGCGGCGTCTTCGGGGGTATCTATGCCTGAAAGTTTGATTCTAACGTTGTTTTTTTGCCATGCGGAGCTTTGAATGTCAAAAGGTCTGCCGTCAATGAAAACTTTTTCATTGGGGTCAAAGCGCTCGGGGAAATCGGTCAGCGTCTTTACCCTGATCCCCCCCTTGAGACCCCACGCTCCCAAAATCTCCCCGATGGTGATGAATTCGTCCTGTTTGTCAGGTAACTGCTTTTCGGGGGCTTTTTTATCCATTATAGTCCTTTAAATACAAAGCACCTCAACGGCTCAAATGGTTGAGCTTGATGAGGCGCTCCGAATCACTAATTGGTTGTTAGATAATTTCCAGACTGGCTTTGGTGCCTGCTTTGGCAGCTTTGACGCGGATAAGGGTGCGTATAGCCTGGGCAATGCGACCCTGTTTGCCGATAATGCGGCCTTTATCCTCATCAGCGACCTTGAGCTTGAGCACTATCCCGTTCTCGGGATCGTTTTCCTCTGTTATTTCTACAGCATCGGGGGCGTTGACCAGAGACTTGGCGATGTACTCAACTAGTTCTTTCATTTGGTCTCCTTTGTGGCCTTGAACTTGTCTGTGATGCCGGCTTTTTTGAACAACCTGGCTACCGTATCTGTAGGCTGCGCACCCTTCTTTAGCCAATCCAGGGCGGCAGCTTCTTCTATATTCACTGTTTCAGGATTCGTTAACGGGTCATAACGTCCAATGATGCTTATAAAAGCCCCGTTTCTCGAGGCATGAGAATCTGCAACAACAATGCGATAGACGGGCTTTTTCGGAGCACCAATGCGGCGTAATTTGATTTTTACCATGAATTATCCTTTCTAACAGCTAATTATGCCTGATTACTGGTTGACTGTCAATAGCAAATGTTATATACGGGCTTCTAAGATTAACATAATATCTTAAAATAATAAACTTGTTTGTTCGGCCAGTCTCTATCGCCTATAATTAACTGTCATGAATTTCAAATCTTTGCATAGCTGGGCGCTGGAACCACGCGAGGCTGTCGCGCTGCAAAAAAAGTTAGCGCAAAACGCGAGAATCTCGGGAGAGGTTTCTTCTGTGAGACTGATCGGAGGAGCCGATATTTCCGTGGCACGGGGCAGCCGCATTGCCAGAGCTGCGGTGGTTGTTTTAAGCTATCCCGACCTTGATATTGTAGAGGTGATCGATTGTGAATCGGAGCTGACTTTCCCTTATATACCCGGACTGCTCTCATTCCGCGAAGCTCCGATTATCATCGATTTGTTCGAGAAATTATCTCACCGTCCGGAACTCCTTATCGTTGACGGACAGGGTATCGCGCATCCCCGGAGGTTCGGCATTGCCTCTCATCTGGGCCTCTGGCTGGACATTCCAACTATCGGCTGTGCCAAATCACGCCTGTGCGGGGAACATGCGGCAGTCGGCGAGGAAGCTGGCTCCAGCGTTGAACTCATACATGACGGACAGGTTATCGGCACCGTCTTGCGCTCGCGGACAGGTTCAAATCCGCTTTACATATCTGCAGGACATAAAATCAGCCTGGAAAATGCTGTTTGGTGGATAAGAACATGCACACGGGGCTACCGCTTGCCTGAGCCTTCCCGGCTGGCGCATCTAGCCGCCGGCGGAAATTTGCCGCAGAACAAAAAACATTCGCATACTTTTCACAATGAAACGCCGGTTGGCGTTATAATAAATATTTGATGGGAGTTGAAATGTCTGAAATACTAGACAGACTGACAGGTGAACAATGCAGGATTGCCGGCGATATGGTGCGTCTTTGACATAGCTGCCAAGGAAAAAGAAATCAGCGAATTGGAAAAAACCATTATCGCCCCGAATTTCTGGGATGATGCGGGCGGAGCGCAGAAAACGATGCGACGCCTGGCGGATATTAAAAAAACAGTTGACCAGTGGCGGGCGCTTGAAAACAAGACCCGGGAACTGGCTGAACTTATCACTCTGGAAGAGGATTCTCTCAGCCCGATGCTCGAAGATGAGATTAAGGCTGAAATGGAGCAGCTTACCGCTCAGCTGGATGATCTGGAGTTTGCGCTGGCATTTTCAAGCCCCTATGATGAGCGGAATGCCATCCTGTCTATACATGCAGGCGCCGGCGGCGTGGAAAGCATGGACTGGGCTGAGATGCTGTTTAATATGTATCTTGTCTGGGCGGAGCAGCACGGCTACAAAGCCGAGATACTCGACAGGAGCGATGGGGACGAAGCCGGCATCAAGAGCGTCACGCTGGGGATCACGGGAGAATATACCTATGGCTATCTCAAGAGTGAACACGGTGTTCATCGCCTGGTGCGTCTGTCGCCTTACGACTCCGACCATGCGCGGCATACATCTTTTGCGCTGGTTGAGGTTATGCCGGAAACCGAAGGAGACGTTGATATAAACATCAGGCCGGAAGATCTTCGGGTGGAAGCCTATCGTTCCAGCGGTCCCGGGGGACAGAATGTGCAGAAGGTTTCCAGCGCTGTGCGTGTTATCCATGTGCCCAGCGGGACAGTGGTTACCAGCCAGACGGAACGTTCGCAATATCAGAACAAGGAGATTGCCCTGCGCATACTCAAAGCCCGTCTTTTCAAAATAGAACTGGCCAAACGCGAAGAAGAGCATGCCAAGCTCAAAGGCAAGCACGTTTCGGCGGAATGGGGCAACCAGATACGCAGTTATACGCTGCATCCTTATCATCTGGTTAAAGACCATCGCACCGGTTTTGAATCGGGCAATCCCGATGCTGTTCTCGGCGGGGCTATTGATGGTTTTATCAATGCCTATCTGAGGGCTGGAATGGGGCATGAAAATGATTAAAAAATTTGGTTCTATAGCAGCGCTGCTGGCGTTGATTTGCAGTCTGGTTACAAGCGCGTTTCCTGCTGCTGTGCTGGCGGCAGGAGATATTACTGTTGTGTCCAGCGCTGCTGTGCCTGATTTTCCGGATTTTATTGTTTTCGAACTGGAGGCTTCCAGCGGTTCCAGAATTACGGATGTGCGCCTGCACTTTACGGTGGAACGGGATAGTTTTGTGAAAGTGGTGTGCGAGCAGAAGCCTGATTTCTACGCTTCTTCGCATATCACAACCGAATACACCTGGGATATGCGCTACAGCGGAGGCTTGCCAACCGGCACAATAGTGAACTACTGGTGGACCATCACCGACAGTTCGGGTAAAAGCCTCTCCACCGGTGAGCAGCATGTAGTATTTGCTGATACGCGCTTTGAGTGGGAAAAGGTACAAAACGGCAACCTGAGCCTGTACTGGTACAGCGGAAACGCAGCGCTTGCGCAGACCCTGATGGATACGGCATTGCAGGGGCTGGATGATCTGGAGGACAGTACCGGCGCGCGCCTTTCGCGCCCTGTTGCGATTTATATATATGCCAACTCCAGAGATATGAAGGGCGGCATGCTCTTCGCTCAGGATTGGACTGGAGGCGCTACCTATCCCTATTATTCCACCATTGTGCTTGGCATAAATGCCGCCAATCTGGAATGGGGAAAAAGAGCCATGGTGCATGAACTGGCGCACATGGTGAACTACCAGATGACCAGCAATCCCTACAGCGACCTGCCTGTCTGGCTGGACGAGGGATTAGCCATGTATGCTGAAGGCCCGCTGGAAGACACTTTTGAGATCACCCTAATTGCGGCATTGGCACAGGATTCATTATTTACCGTGCGCAGTATGGCAAGCCCGTTTTCTACCGATGCCAACCTGTCGTACCTGGAATACGCCCAGAGCTATAGTGTCGTGGATTTCCTCATTTCCGAATACGGGCGGGATAAAATGACCGAGTTGTTGGAGGCCTATCACCTGGGAGATACGTACGACGGCGCTTTGATGCAGGTTTACAGCTTCGATATGGACGGGCTGTACTCACTCTGGCTTCCTTTCGCTACTGCCAAGTATCTTTCCGTCGGGACGGGAGTCTCCATATGAAAAAAATACTGCTGGCGCTGTTGGCTCTGGTACTTTGTATAGCTGTTTCGGGCTGCGATATTTTCTCAACTTCTTCCACTATATCTGATGCCGGAGGTAAGGGGACGCTCAATCTGTATAATACCGCCCCTTTGACACTGGATCCGGCAATCGTCGGCGATTCTACGTCGTATGGATATGTTTTGCAGATTTTCAGCGGGCTGGTGAAACTGGATGACTCGCTTGAACCCGTGCCGGATATTGCCTCAGGCTGGCAGATAAGCAGTGATGGACTTACTTATACCTTCGAGCTCAGGCATGATGTCGCATTTCAGGATGGGCGCAAGGTAACAGCAGATGATTTCAAATACTCGTGGGAACGCGCCTGCGACCCTGACACAGGTTCGCAAACAGCCTCCATATATCTGGGCGACATACAGGGTGTAGCCGAAATGCTGAATGGTTCGGCTCAAAGCCTGAGCGGAGTGCAGGTTACCGGCGATTACACGCTGGCTGTCACTCTGACCTCGGCCAGTTCCTCCTTTCTGGCTAAAATGAGCTATCCAACTTCTTTTGTTGTGGACAAGTATCAGGTGGAAGAGAATTATTACTGGTGGGATTCTCCTAACGGCACCGGCCCTTTCAGTCTGGATGTGTGGATTGAGGGCAGCTATCTGGTGCTGGAGCGCAATCCGCTTTATTACGGGGATAAAGCAAAACTGAACAGCGTGATTTATAATATGCTGGCGGGCATTCCGATGGACCTTTACGAAGCGGGGGAGATAGATGTGGCGGATGTGAGCCTTACTTATTATGACCGCGTTACGGACCCCTCCGGTTCTTTCTACAGCCAGCTGGTAATTACTCCTGAGCTAAGCCTGACTTATCTGGGGTTCGATGTTACAAAAGCTCCCTTCGACGACCCCGCTATCCGGCTTGCGTTCGCTATGGCTGTCAACAAGGAAAAGCTTGCTACTCTGATGTTCCGCGATGTAGTAGCTCCTGCCGGCGGCATTCTTCCGCCCGGCATGCCCGGTTACAATGAAGCGCTTGAAAGCGTCTCTTATGACGTCGAGGGGGCTCTGGCGCTTATTGCGGCTTCGAAATACGGCTCGGCTGACGCTCTGCCCAAAATAGTGGTTACTGACAGCGGTTACGGCGGGGCGGTTTCCAGCGATCTGGCGGCTATAGTCTATGATTGGGAGCAGGCTTTTGGCATAGAGATCGAAATAAGGCAACTTGATCCATATCTGTTCACCTATTCCCTCAAAGAAGAGAAGGATAACATCTATTACTGGGGATGGAGCGCTGATTATGCTCATCCGCAGAATTTTCTTGAAATCCTTTTCGCTACTGGCACTACCTATAACACCGGGGAATACAGCAATGCGCAGTTCGATGCCTTGCTGGCGCAGGCTGCCGCTGAAACCGATGAAGCAGCCAGTCTGGCGCTCTACCGGCAGGCGGAACAGATACTGATCAACGATGCCGCCTGCATTCCTTTGTGGACCGGCCAGAATATGCTGCTGGTGCAAAGCTATGTGAAGGGCTACAGCATGAATGCCCTGGGGCAGGTGGCTCTCAATAAGGTGTATATAGAGTATCCGACGGAATAAAACCTCCGGAGCCCCAAACGGATAGGTTTATAACGGAGGGGATAGATTATCTATCCCCTCCAGCTTTTTACTTCGTCGCAGTGATAGCATTTGCCGTTATGGATGCATATGACGCCGCCGCAGCGCGGGCATTTATGTCTCTCCATTTGTACTTCAAGTGTTGCCTTTAGCCCTCTGTCTTTTATCATTTGCAGCGTGTCTATCATGCTGTAAGAGTATTTGCGGCGATAGCTTGCGTCCAGTTTCCGCAGCTTTTCACACGGGAATGAAAGACATTCATGGCAGGAATTAATTACGCCATTACTCAATTGTTCGCAGTCGCGCTTTATAAAAGCGCATCGCTTGCCGCGCGGACGGCAACCTGAGCAGGTAGTCATTTTGCGGCTGCCGGGCGGAGTGGCGATGGTATTAGCCAGATAGGCGCTGCACAGTGTGCAGTTCATGCCGCACGGAGCTATCAGCTCCGCGCTGAAATCTATAGGTTCATTCATTTGTTTTCTTCTATTTGCGGCGCATGATGGCGGCTGCGAATTTAAGCGCCTCGGCGATAATGCCTATGATGCAGCCCACAAGGCCGATTATCAATAGAACTCTGGCCAGCACGGTCCAGTTGAAGCTTGAGTAGTCGGGAGACGAAAAGTCGAAAGGAAATACGCTGAGATAGCGTATAACGACAGCCAGACCGAGGGAATTCGTGACTATTCCCAGCAGCGAGGTGAACCAGGCCGGGTCGTAAAACAGGTAGCCTGCATTAAAGATGATGGTGGCTGCCAGAGAGATGTTTTGCAGGGGCAGTACCTCTTTAAACTCCTGTGTCAGGAATGGAAATATGTTCCAGTTAAGCAACTGGTTGAGGATGATGAGGACGATGACGTTGACAATGATGGCTACGATGTAGCCGATACGCTTGCTTTGCCGGGCTTTGGCGCCGTCTTTTTCTTTTTCCAAGAGATTCTCCTTTTAATTTATTCGGAATGACAGCCGGGGGTTTTCCTGTAAAGTTATGCTCTCGCTCCCTGTTCCACTGGTTTTTATTTATTCCGGTGTTCTGGATTCTCACGAAAAGGGGTTAAATGCCTCCCTTACTCAATTCCGTTCAAAAGTTTGTTAATTATCTCTTCCTCTGAGATCAGTACGTCATAGTCGCCTATGATCTGGCCTTCGTAATGATATATAATCCCCGCGTGTTCATTTTTCTCCAGGCGATACATCAGTTTATCAACGCCGTATTCTTTTATAAATCTGGCAAAAGCCCGGATTCTCATCTTGCTCAGCATGCCCTTCTGGCACGGGAACTCGGGGCACTCCCAGCAGCCTGCGAGGCCTTTTTGTTTGCAGCAACTGGCATTCTTGCACCATTCTTTACCCGCACAGCCTTCGTTCCGGCATCCTGCGCACTCGGCGTTTTCACCACACACGCAGCAGGCGAGTCCGCAGTATCCTACTCCTTTTTCCGGTCGCATTATGGCCCGCCTTTCTGTTGAATTCCTTCAATTGAGATAAGAGCTTCCTTTTTATTTTTCGGCCAGTTTTTGACTTCGTTTTCACGCTGTCTGGCTTTAGAGGAGGTAGAGAAACATTCGCTGTGTACCAGTGTGACAGGCCTGTGTGAGGCTGTGTATTTGGCTCCTGTTCCGTTATTATGGGCTTTGACGCGTTTTTCAAGGTTGTTGGTCATGCCTGAGTACAGCGAGTTGTCATTGCAGCGGACAATATAGAAAAACCATTGTTTATTGGCTGAAACCCTTCTGTTGCGATGTGATTGGGATTTTCGGATTTTGAGCAGATGTTGATATTGCCATTCCTTTTCTTTGTCTATAGCGGCTTCGGCATCGGCCGGGGCGGTGGCCCGGTGGATAGCCTGTAAAGCATATACTGCGGGGCCGAGAGAGTGAGTCGGTACATGTGCCGTTGCCACTGCCTGGCCTGCGGCGTGGGCGGCGGAGCGCGCCGCATTGTCCTCTCCCACATCACGGGCGGCCGCATGTGCATCAAGAGAGGCTTTACGAATAACCGCCATACTGAAAATACCAGTGCGAATCCATTCCCGGAGTGTCTCGATAGCTTTTCGAGGCCTGCTGTCTTGCGGGTATTTCTCCTCGAAGTATGGCATCACACGCTCGGCGCAATCTATTGCCCAGATGGCTAACTTTTTATGATCGGTTGTTTTTACAAGCTCAACAAGACGCTCGTCCCGTGCGCGTGTAAGTGAGAATTTTTTAGGCGATGCCATCTGGTTTATCTCCGGTGAGACTTATGGAGCGGAATGACTTTGATATAGCAGATGTTATGAGGGGATATTGGTGGCTGGTGCCAATGAAATTGAAGGAAATGGCGGAGGGGGTGGGATTCGAACCCACGGTCCCCGTGAGGAGACAACGGTTTTCAAGACCGTCACCATCGGCCACTCGGTCACCCCTCCAAAGCCTTATTTAGAAGCTAAAACTCGTCTTATGCAATGGTTAGATGTGTTTACATAACCAGGATTTGCTAACATTTTGCTAACGAATTCAATCATGTGCCTGGTCATTATACTTGTTGCTAAAAGCCTCGTCAAAATTTAGCGCTGCCGGGTCTAGCATCCGTGGCGCAACATGAGAATATGTGCCTGAAGTTATTGCTATGCTAGTGCGGCTCCGTTTTTTCTGAACAATCTTTGGGTGCGAGGTTGTCTCCACCGTTAGTCCCGGGAAGAGGCCAACATAATGCGGGCTTCAGCCTTAATTGATAAGGATTCTACCGTACCGCCATCTATAGAATCTATCTGACGGCAGACCCCAGCAGGGACTGGTTAATTTGCTATCATCCACTAAGACAGTTGCTGAAGGTGTATGAAGTCATTCTTGCGATTTTTAAACGGAATCTTTGATCCTGTTTCGGTCTAATAAAAAATGAAAGACCGCCAGAAGAATGATAAAGGCTCCAGAGGCTAATGCCAGATAAAAACCCGGCTGGAGGCTGGTGTGTACCAACAGAAATTCACTTTCCCCTACCATCAGGTTGGTTTTCCCCTGGAATTGTATGCCAAAAACGCTGATACGGTTTGCAATTACAACAAATGCAGCTATCAAGGCATATATGATATAGGTAAGCCCAATTCCCCCAAGTATAAAGGTACCGACTTTCCGTTTGGTGAATGTACTTTGCAACATGAGCATAATGCTAATAACTAAATAAACCCAGGCCAAGGCCGTTTGCCACTGTGGAGTAATATCGCTCATTACATAGCTGTTTAATGATACCAGGTTATGTCTAAGCCCCCAACCAAAAATTTGAATATATTGTCCATTACCAAAGCTAGCAGTCCACCAGGGACAGGTAAAGGAATACACTACCAAACCTGCAGACATGAAAACGATAAGGCGAAACAACCAATTTCTCAAGAATCTGCCACTATTATATTGCATATTACTCTCCTTAAAAAACTCATACATGGTTAAACTATCCTTGAAAAATCGGAAAGGGGATACCGGGAAACTGTCAATATCTCCAGCCCCGGTATCCCAATCCTCAATAACTTTCTATGCGCAGGCTAATATAGCCCGCTTAACCAAAGCCTTTGCAATCTGTACCTTATACTTGTTGCCGGGATTGGAGCCATTAGCCGACATGGCTATGGCTTTGGCAACCGCAGCTGTTGCGGCTTCCTCCGCAGCAGTATCGCTAATGGTTTTACCCTTTATAGAGGCCTCCGCATCCGTACAGCGGTATGGTTTGTTGTAGACCGCATTGAGACAGATACGAGCGTCTCCGTCACCAATAGCAGCAGCACAGTTCACCACGGGGAAGTCAATAGATTTTCTGATGGAAAACTTGATAAAGGCGCTTTTGGTGCCTGAGGCAGGGGTTGGCACTTGTATTTCGGTGACGATTTCATCCTCCGCCAGAACGGTTGATCCAGGTACTGCCACGTCCCAGAAATTCTCGGCCTCGATGGTCTGTTTATTGGTGACGATTTTAGCGTTAAGAGCCACCAATGCAGGGGCCGTATCGGAAGGATTGACAGCCAGGCAGGCTTTAATGGCGCCGAATATCGAGTGGTATCTGTTATCACCAGCCATAGCATAGCACATGCTTCCGCCCTTACGGACGCAGTTGAACCGGTTGTCTTGTTTGCGGAAATACCAGCATCTGTTTATCTGGCAAATATTGCCCCCCAGCGTTCCCTGAGAACGTATATGAGGAGACGCCGTTTTGCCGGCAGCTTCTGCCAGCGCTGTCCATTTACTATTCACTACGTCACTTTCGGCGATATCCTTGAGCCTGGTGAGAGCGCCTATCTTGAGCATCCCACCTTCCTCTTTGATATAGTCTAACCCGCTGATAGTTTTGAGGTTAACTACGGTTGTGGGATAATCAGGCAGAATCCTGGTTCTCAGCGCGCCTACAATGTCCGTTCCACCAGCATTGATTACCGCTCCTCCTGCCTGTAAGGCGCTGACCGCTTCGTTAATAGTGGTTGCATTTAAATGTTCGAATGCTTTCATATTATTACTCCTATGCCTTTCCCAGCGCCTTCAAAACTTTATCCGGCGTAAGCGGCAGATCACAAATCCATTTGCCTATGGCGTTGTAAACAGCCGGTATCAGGACTGCGGGGGTAACAGTTGCCGCTCCCTCATGTATACCTACGGTGCCGTACGGTCCCCAGCCCAATGCAGTCTCTACAAGCTTGATCGATATTTCCCCGATGTCATTCATAGTGGTGAACTTGTAGTCCAGAAGATTGTCGTTCAACTTTACTCCGGTCGTCGCATCATATACGACTTCCTCCATCTCACCTCTACCGATTCCCATATAGGTGCCGCCGTATTCGGCCCCTTCACAAGACTCGGGAGATATAACCTTTCCGGCGTCAGGAGCACACGCAACCTTTTTGACATCGATCTCTCCGGTCTCTGTATCTACTTCTACCTCGCAGAAGTGGGCTTGTCTTGTTAAGGCGGGTATCCAGCGAGGAAGAGGCTGCATATACTGCACCCCGCCTATTCTTCTGAACCAGCCATAACCGAAGATAGGAGATACCTGCACTCCAAGAGTACCTAGGAATGGCACTTTTGAAACGAGTTCCGCAGGGAATTCTCCGGGTAACAATGACATGCTGACTCCACCTTGGGCAGTTAAAGCAGTTACGGCACCTACAGCCACTTTATGGCTCGGATTTGCTTTTTCGAAAATAACGCTATCACGAATTTCAAGGTCTTCAGGCTTCAGTCCGGGGAATTTTGCCCATTTCTGCATGTCATGCCCGCCCGGAATATCAGCGTAGTCATATTGATAGCTACCTGTTCCGGTAGCCAGTTCAAGAAGTTTATCCTTTGCGTCTTTTGCCGCTTTTCGAATAGCAGATATATTGTTTACCATGGCATATGAGCCTCCGGGTGCGATTAACTGGGCGCCTGTGTCGTCCATATGCCAATGTTTGACATCTTCGTATTTTAGACCCAGTTCATCAGCTGCAAACATACAATATGCAGTTGGGGCGGAGACACCGATATCGGCATGCAACGCGAGTATTCTGGCTGTGCCATCCTTCATGAACTGGATAAAGCAGGCGGCTGTCCCCTGTTCATAGTGCCAGCTATGCTGCCAATTGCATCCTATCCCGTGCATTTTACCGTTGGCTAATTGTTTGGTGCCCGGGGCGTGCCATTTGTTATCCCAATCTATTAATTTTTTACCTGCCTCCAGACACTCAGTCAGGCTATCCCTGTTCGG
>CAYRSY010000008.1:0-4221 GCA_964427105.1 uncultured Dehalococcoidales bacterium | reverse complement strand
TTCCGGTCTGCTTCTGCCAGCGCTTTTTCAACATCGCCCATCTCTTCGGTAAAAGTGGGAGTGATAAAATTATTTTTTGAATTGAGCAGCGGTTTTGCCAGAGGAGCATCCGGTTTTAAAGCTTCATCAATATCAATGACAAACGGGTGTTCTTCCCATTCTACTGTTAGCAAACTAACGCCTTCATCGGCTATGGCTTCAGTCTCGGCAATAACTATGGCACCGCACATTTGACCTTCGAATGTGGGATAATGGGTAAGTAACTCGTCAGCCTCCGTCGATACCTGAGCTGCATCCTTCCCCACTTCTTTTGATGTAACAGCGGATAAAAATTCCGGGCTGTCCCACGTTATTACATTGGTTACACCGTTTAAAGCCTTGGCTTTGCTGGTATCAATGCTCTTTATCTCGGCGTGAGCATATGGTGAAACCAGTGGTTTGGCATACAGCATGTTGGGAACTTTAACATCTCGGGTAAATATTGCTGTTCCGCATACTTTTTCCTTGGCGTCAACATGAAGCAATCCGGATTTCCCAATGGAATTCCATTCGTAGTCTGGTTCTCCATCCCAGCTCATGATTTCCGGGGGAGCTTCATAAGTGTGTTTATCAACCATAGCTTACTTTCCTCCTGATAGTTTTTTTGCTGCGTCCAGGACTGCCAAAATATGTGAGGGGTAAGTCCCGCAACGGCAGAGATTGCCGGTCATAGCTTCTCTGACTTCATCCTGTGTGGGATTGGCATTGCTATCCAGTAAAGCCTTCGCGGTTACCAAAAAGCCGGGAGTGCAGTAACCGCATTGCCAGGTGTGGAAAGAAGTATAAGACTCGACGATAGAGGGCTCTGATTTGGCTATTCCCTGAGCAGTCTCGATATTTGCACCATCACATTCTGCGGCCAACACCATGCAGGATAAGACAGTTCTACCATTCATAATGACAACACATGAGCCGCAGGCTCCGTATCCCGTGCACATATCCTTCACATCGGTCCAGCCGAGTTCTTCACGAAGGACATGTTGTAAAGTCCACTCCGGGTTAACCTTAATTTCATAGGGATACCCGTTCACCGTGAACTTGACCATATTTGCTGCAGCCGAAGCTGATGTCGATGTTACAGTTACTGTGGTACTTCCGGTACCACCTGGAGCAGTTACCGTGGTGGTCTTGGTTATTGTTTTTGTATCAGTTACCGTCTTGGTATCGCCTCCACAGGCACTGAGCACAGCCATTGAGCCGATGGTGGCTCCGCCAACTACCAGCCCTGCGTCCTTTAAAAACTCTCTTCTTGATATCTTGCTGATATTTTCTTTTTCTTCAGCCATTCGAATCTCCTTTTATTTTTGAGTAAATAAACTACCGCCAGCTATACTTATTGGTTTTTCTATATCACCCCCTTCCTATCTATTTGTTTTCAAACTTATGCTTTTGCAGATTTTTTCTATAATCCCTGTGCGCAGCCATTCTTTTGGGATGATTATCAGAAAATCTTTTGGGATGAATCCGTGACGTTACGAATCAGATATAATCCTGTTCCTGCCGGATGCTTGACTCCTGCCGTCAGTGTGCATCCGCTCCCACAATTCAACCAACTGGCCCAGAAATCCGTCATAGCACTGACCGGGGGCACGCCATTTATCCATTCTGGCTTTGGTATCCAGACTTATTGATACTGTTGTCCTTGAATCGGAGGTGCTCATAAATGTTTATCTTTCCATTCCGTGCTGTATCGGCCTTCCCGGTCCGCAGAGCGAGCTGCCTATTTTGTATCTTTCCCAGTAATCTATAAGCTCGCTTATACACTCTTCGTAGCATTGTCCTTGATTTCGACAGGCATCTATTTTTGCCTTTGTTACTAACCTGAGCGCAATAGTTGTCCGGTTTTTCAATGGATCGCTATATTCTCTGGACTTTGACTTCTTGCTATTCACATACATTCCCCTGGTATTTTTATTATCCGGAGGAATTGTATATTGTGCATATTAAGAAACAGCTTAAGTTTCCGACATGCACATTAAGATTAATTAAGTTGTTTATTAAGAGTGGATAAGAGCAATGGCTGCAAATGGATGCAAGTTTTAAGGAGTAAGGGCAAGAGGAAAATCAGCGCAAGCTTAAGGGAAACAGGCTGCTGTTTTCTTTCTCAGGCGCGCTTTGGAAGTGAGCGATATTATTTTATAAGCAGAGGAGAAGATAACAAGTATCCGATACCAGGTTTAGTTATTATCATTTGTGGATGATCCGGGTTGCTTTCAATTTTTTCTCTCAAATGGCGTATATGGACTCTTATAGTGTTAGCAGAATCAGGGTAATTTTCTTCCCATATGCTCTGCGCTATACTCTCTTTACTAACTATGTGCCCCATATTACGGGCAAGTTGATAGAAAATTTGGAACTCTATCTTAGTTATATTGTAAGTTTTACCATTGTATATCAGCTGATGTTGGGCAAGATTTAGTGTAAATGGGCCAAAAGTTTCGCTTGAATCGGTTTCGCCTCTTTTCCTTCTTAAGAGTGCCTTGATGCGAGCCAGTAATTCCATCTGGCGGAATGGCTTGATTATATAATCGTCTGCTCCCCATCCGAGTGCTTTAATAACGGCTTTTTCCTCTTCGTTTTGAGTTAAGACAATAATAGGGACGTTGGAAAAAAGGCGGACATTTTTAATTACCTCAAAACCATTGATATCAGGGAGCCCGAGATCCAGAATGATAAGTTCCGGATTTAAACTTTCGGCAAGTTCAATCCCTTCTGCTCCCAGTTTGGCGGAATGAATTTCTACCTCAGGCCAGCCAACCAGAAAAGAAAGCGTGATTGTTTCAATAATTGCCTGATCATCTTCTACAACAAGAATTCTCATCTGACTGTCACTTTCCTTTTAATATCACCGATATTATAAGGTATGGAAAGTTTGAATGTGCTACCTTTGCCTTCTCTGCTAATAAAACTTATATGCCCGTTATGAAGTTCAACAAGCATGCGAGAAAGTGTAAGCCCTATGCCAAGACCACCAAGACTTTCTTCTTTCTTGCTTCTGCTATGATATAAGTTAAACAGTTGTTTTTGTTTTTTAGTATCTATGCCACAACCCGTATCCTCCACCTCAATATTCAAATATTGCTTATCAGTCATGGCTCTTATTGTAATATTCCCGCCTTTACGCGTAAATTTAAAAGAATTGTTAAGCAAATTCATGATTACTTGCTGGATACGTTCCTGATCCATTTCTATCTCAGGTAATTGTTGAGGAACATCCATGGTAAGGTTTAATTTATTCTTTTTTGCCTCTGGAGATACGTAATTATATATATCATGTAACATAGTAAGTGGATTAGTTTTCTTGAGTTTCAATGGCAGTATCCCCATATCACCTTTAGCTAAATCTAAAAGCTCATTAATTCTTTTAGCCAGATTGTTAGCACCCATTTGTATGTTTTGGGCAAATCTTGATAACTGCTCATCGGTTAGAGCCTCTACCAGATAATTACTCGATACCAGTAGCGGAGTGAGAGGTGTTTTAAGCTCATGTACTAACATGCGGGTGTAACCAAGTCGCTGTTCAAAATTATTTTGTAGTTTGCGGTTCAGTTTTTGCTCTCTTTTATATAGACTGGCAATCTTTTTTTCTGCTTCTGTATGCCATGATATTTCTTGTTCGAGTTGTGCAGTACGCTCTTTAATTATCTCTTCAAGATGCTCCTTATAATCATGTAAGTCTTTTTCGGCTTGTACCTGCTTTGTGATATCAATCGTAGAGGCATAAGCTCTGGATAGGTCTTTCTCGTGGCCGATAGCTACCGAAGTACAACAGTGTACATATTTCTTATTTCCTTTTACAGTCTCTATCTCCCCATCAAGTGAACAGCTGGTGGCTCCGCTCATAATTTTTATAATTTTTTCAGTCACAACGTCCGAGCAGCAATGAATTTCATCCACATGATTATTCGAGTCAAGGTCAGGATCCTTTGAGGGATTTATTCCGGTAACAAATTCTGTTAATTCATCTATGGTATTTGCCTCGTATATATCAAGGTGCGTTTTATTGTAGGAAAGTATTTTTTGCTTAGAGACAAATAGGCTTATGAGTTCGCGATGTGTTCTAATATATTCTTCAATATCTACTATGCCATTGGCTTTCAGGTTATCGATAATATATTTGCCCTTTGAGTAGTCTATTTCTAAAATAGCAAAGGGGACATTACTAAAAAGGCTTTGATGCCT
>CAYRSY010000007.1:30473-34470 GCA_964427105.1 uncultured Dehalococcoidales bacterium | reverse complement strand
ATATGCTTGACAATTCCTATTAAGAGAAGCATAATATGCACGCCTTTTTGTGCGTTAACATGTTGTAAATCATAGTAAAACCAGTGTTCGATGACACTGGTTTGTTATAAAAAAGAAGGGGAGGAGTGATTTATGATTCCAATTATCATTTCGATCGCTTGCGGAGCGCTGGGCTTAATCGTTGCTGCTTTTATGGCCTGGTATGTTCTGAAACAGGACCAAGGTTCTAAAAAAGTTCAGGAAATATCGGAGGCCATAAGAGAAGGCGCTACCGCTTTTCTTGGGAAAGAATACCGTATACTAGCCATCTTTGTTGTGGCGGTTGCGGTTATCCTGGGTTTAGTGCCCAGCCTCGGTTGGCTGGTTGCTATCGCCTTTATTTTCGGGGCTGTCTGTTCAGGGTTAGCCGGTTATATTGGCATGAACATCGCCACCAGAGCTAATCGCATAACAGCAGCCGCCGCCCAGAAAAGCCTGAACCAGGGGCTGAGAGTTTCTTTCCGCGCCGGTGCAGTGATGGGAATGTGCGTAGTAGGGATAGGCATTCTCGGTCTTAGCATAATGTACCTCGTTTTCAACAGCAATCCTGATTTCTTGAAAATCATACCTGGTTTCGGTTTTGGCGCATCTTCAGTCGCTATCTTCGCGCGCGTTGGCGGCGGGATATTCACCAAGGCTGCGGATACAGGCGCTGATATCGTAGGCAAGGTTGAACAAGGCATTCCGGAAGACGACCCCAGAAATCCCGCTGTTATCGCCGATTGCGTAGGTGATAATGTCGGCGATGTAGCTGGCATGGGCGCAGATCTCTTTGAATCCTATGTTGACTCGATAATTGCCACCATGGCGCTCGGAGTAATAGCAGTTTACTCTACGACATTAGGTAAATCATTAGTTCCCGATACAGCATCTGCATATTTCCTGCCGATGCTGGTAGCGGCAGGCGGAATAATCGCCTCTATCCTGGGTATTTTTCTTGTCAGGGTCGGCGAGAAAGCCAAGATGTCCGGCTTATTGAATGCTCTGCGCAGGGGCACATTTTCTGCGGCGATCTTCACCGCTATATTGTCTTTTCTGGCGGTGAAATATATCGGAGCAGATATTGGCGTTTTCTGGGCAATTCTTGCAGGGCTAATAGCCGGTGTTCTTATCGGAGAAAGCACCAATTTCTTCACTTCTTACGCCAACAAACCCACACTTAATGTGGCTGAATCCGCCCAAACCGGCGCAGCTACGCTTGTCACCAGGGGGTTTGCCAACGGTTTAATGAGCAATATTCCACCTGTTATTCTGGTGGTAGTTGCTATTCTGGTAGCTCATAAATTTGCTGATATATATGGTATCGCCGTTGCCGGTATCGGCATGCTCTCGACTCTCGGAATACAGGATGCTACCGACGCTTACGGGCCAATAGCCGATAATGCCGGCGGCATCGTTGAAATGGCTGGCCTGCCACATGAAGTAAGAGAGCGAACCGATGCTCTTGATTCTCTAGGCAACACCACTGCAGCTACAGGCAAGGGGTTCGCTATTGGAGCTGCAGGACTGACTGCGCTGGCCTTGCTGCTCTCATACTGTCAGGCAGCTGGTATCAATTTCGCAGATATAAGCTTACTTGATCCCAAGGTCATCGGCGGACTTCTTCTCGGCGCACTGTTGCCCGCGATTTTCTGCGCTATGACTCTTAATGCAGTAAGCACTACAGCTTTCGCGATCATCAATGAAGTACGCCGTCAGTTTAAAGAGATTGTCGGTCTCAAAGAAGGCAAAGAGGGAGTCAAACCTGATTATGCACGATCAGTCTCCATTTGCACCACTGCCGCGATCAAGCAGATGATACTGCCGGGCGTAATCACAATTATTTCGCCGGTTATAGTAGGTATCCTTCTTGGGGCTAATGGTTTAGGCGGATTTCTTGTAGGCACAACAATCACCGGATTTATCCTTGCCGTTACCTTTTCCAATGCGGGTGGTTCATGGGATAATGCTAAAAAATGGATTGAAACCGGTGCTTTTGGCGGAAAAGGTTCTGATGCCCATAAAGCCGCTGTTATCGGCGATACAGTCGGCGATCCGATGAAAGATACTTCCGGCCCATCGCTCAATATTATGATCAAGCTGGTATCTATTATCGCGCTGGTAATCGCTCCAGTTCTGGCTGGGTTTGCCGGTCTGATCTAAATAGTCTCAAGTTTGATAGTCCGAAGGGGGAAGTGGGTACAAATCCACTTCCCCCTTCTTGGCTTCGACAATCAGAAGTTGGGACAAAATAATATGGGAAAAAACCTATGTTCTATAAGTGAAAACTATAATATACGTAAATCATGATATAATTGAGATACTGATATACAATAAGTATGTACCGCAATTTTAATAAAAACCTGTTGCAAAGGATTGGATAATGACTGAAGACTCAAATATTCCAGATATCGATAACCTGCTCAACCTTTTCACTGACGCCATAGGTAATAAATTTAAAGCTATAGAGATGGAGAACGAAGCTTTAAGGATGCGTCTCAAGGAGGCACAATTAAAACTGGAACTTGCAAAAGCAAAGCTTGAAGAAGCCGGAATTGATACCGTAAACCTGAATTTAAATTCAGGCTTCTAGCTACAAGCATAGTTATATTACATAATAATCCACTACATACAATGGGGCACACCTCTTACAAATGGGAATGCTCCTCCCCTCGTTTAAATACTAATTACGTCGCTTCCCTAGATCTCGATACAGGGAAGACGGCCACCAGCCCCAGCGCCCCAATATCTTCGCTATCGCAGGTACCAGCAATGCGCGCACAACAAAGGTATCTATGATTATACCTAAAGCAATTGCTGCTCCTATCTGGAAAACAACTTGCAAGGGAGAGGTTAACAGAGTGGCAAATGTTCCCGCCAGAATGACACCACAGGCAGTTATCACCCCGCCCGTGCCGCCAACTGCTTTCTCTATTGCCTTTTCCATCGTATCTTTTTGTGCTTCTTCGCGGATTCTAGACATAAGGAAGATATTATAATCCGCGCCCAGCGCCACCAGGATTACAAAAATGAATAAAGGAATCATGAATATCAAGCTTTCTTTGTGCATTATATCTATGAATAGCCAGACAGCGATACCGAGCGTCGCTCCATAATTCAATAACACCGTCAGTATCATATATAACGAGGCCAGCAAGCTGCGTAGCAGAAGCATTATTACAACCAGCACGCCAAGGGTTGTCAGTATTGCAACCTTGCTGAAATCCGAATTATTCACATCAATAATATCCGCGCTCGTAGCAGCATCGCCACCTAGGAACGACTCCGCATTAAGCAGGGAAAAATCACTGATACTATTCTCGGCAGTCTCGCGTATCAAAGCCACGGTATCCCCTGTTTCCGAGGAGTATGGATTGCCTGACAGAATCACATTAATCCTAGCAACCGTAAGATCAGTGGAGAAATATGTATTTCTAAGATATTCAGTAAACGAGCTGTTGACTTCCAGTTTAAACTCCTGGATCAAACCATTGATACCCCCATATATAACTACAAGAGCAGAGTGCAGCTGCTCCAATATTTGTGGGATGGTGTCAGCCGTAGCATTCTGTAACTGCGCCAGGATTATTTGAAGCTGCTGTAATCCACCTGCGGTTTGTAAGTAATTCTGGCTCTGTACAATACCTGAATATTGCAACGGCAACGCCTGCAAAACATCGCCAACCGATTGAATTATCCCCAGAGACACATCATCTGGTAACGCTCCTTGAGATATCTGGGAATCAATGCTTTCCAGTTGAGATGAAAGCGCCGCCAACTGGCTGGCAGGAGCAGAGTAGTAATCTACTCTTGACACGCCCTGCACACCTCCCAACGCAGAAGTCACCCCCTGTAATGCAGACATATTGGTTTGATCGAACACTTCACCGGCAGGCAGTTGCACCATCAAATAAAGCGGAGAAAATTCTCCCACGTTAAAATGATCGGTAAAGATATTAAAACCTTCCATTGACTCTGC